>CAJXUL010000103.1 GCA_913060615.1 uncultured Gammaproteobacteria bacterium
CTCTATTCGTCGGCAGCGTCAGATGTGTATAAGAGACAGCTCGTTTGGCAAAAACGAAAAAAAGATGGGCTGGAATGCTCAACCCACCCGTGCCATTAACTTCGACAACGTTCGCGTGCCAGTAGAAAACCGCTTGGGTGAGGAAGGCCAAGGGTTTGCCATTGCCATGGACGGCTTAGACGGCGGTCGCATCAACATTGCTACTTGCAGTGTAGGCACAGCGCAGAAAGCGATTATTGATGCCACAGAATATACACAGCAACGTAACCAATTTGGCAATTCCATAGCTGACTTTCAGGCTACCCAATTTTCCCTCGCGGACATGCTTACAGAATTGGTCGCAGCTAGGCAAATGGTGCGACTAGCTGCATTCAAACTCGATATTAAGGACAGCCAAGCTGGCACTTATTGCGCTATGGCAAAACGCTTTGCTACAGATGTGGGTTTCCGCATTTGCAATGACGCGTTGCAGCTTTTTGGCGGCTACGGCTATTTAAAGGAGTACCCAATGGAGCGGTATGTACGCGACACACGCGTGCATCAAATTTTGGAAGGTACTAATCAAATTATGCGCGTCATCATTGCACGAAAAATGCTTATGGCTGGCGCTTTGGAGGTTATTCAGTGATTGCGAGTTCATCAGACAAACTACAGGTTGAGATTATTCAGCACACAGCGTTAATCACCATTAACAATCCAGGTGCAAATACTTGGGACACCGAAAGCCTCCCCGCCTTAGCAGACTTGGTAGAACAGCTAAACGCTGAGAAAAGCATCTTTGCTCTAGTGATTACCGGTGCCGGAGAAAAATTCTTTTCCGCTGGCGCAGACCTCAACCTATTTGCTGATGGTGACCCTGAAAACGCGCGTTCAATGGCAGAGTTTTTCGGTAAAGGTTTTGAATGTTTGGCCAATTTTCGCGGTGTTTCCATTGCCGCGATCAATGGCTTTGCCATGGGTGGCGGGCTAGAAGCATGCCTTGCTTGTGACATTCGTATTGCGGAAAGCCACGCGCAAATGGCACTACCAGAACCCAAAGTAGGCCTATTGCCCTGCGCCGGCGGCACCCAACGTTTATCATGGTTGGTGGGTGAAGGTTGGGCCAAAAAAATGATCCTTTGCGGCGAACGTATAAATGCCGAAACTGCCGAACGCATAGGTTTAGTAGAAGAAGTAGTGGCTACCGGTGAAGCTAAAGATCGCGCGCTGAAACTGGCCGAGCAAGTTGCCCAGCAGAGCCCAATTGCCGTGACCTACTGCAAAGAACTGATTCACCAAGCCCGCGACAATGCGGTGGGCGACGCCCTGCCCTATGAACGGCAAAAATTTGTTGATTTGTTTGCTACCGAAGATCAAGCAGAAGGGGTCAATGCATTTTTAGAAAAACGCGCGCCCCAGTGGAAGAACTGCTAACTACTGATTTTCTATATCGACAGATCTGCTTTTGTGAGGGCTAGCAAAGCCCCGCACTAAAGCACAAATTAGTTGTCACCCTGACAACTCCACGCGCCAGGGCGGCCGAAGCCTATTCTCTCCGGCCCAATAAAGAATGATTTTATTGCCGGAAGGATCATTCAAAATAGCTTCACGCCAAAGGTAACTCATGTCAGTAGGTTCTTGCTGAAAAACAAAACCCTTAGATTGCAATGAAATAACTAACTCATCTAATTGCTCGTGCTCAAAATAAATCACCGTTGGGTTTACCATCCGCAGCGTATTCAGTGTCAAAGAAAACGTGCCGTGGCCCTCTTGGCTTTCAAACCGCGCGTAGTGAGGCGTATCTACAATTTGCAAAAAGCCCATAGCTCTATAAAACCCCGTGGCCTCAAGCATATTGATTACTGGCAGTGTCACTTGATTTAAATTCACCCGATATCTCCTCGTTGCGCAATTTGTTCTAGAAAATCACCCGGAAAAACATCCAACCCTCGCTGGGCACGCCTAGTATTCACTTTGTCTAAAAAGTCATTCCAGTAGGCCTTAGACTCACGTTGACGAAAACTCAAAAAGGCTAAATGGTGCTTGTCCCCACCGTCGGCCGTATTCCCTAGCCCTAGCCGGTCTCCCGACGCTTCTGTTGACACTTCGGCTGACACTTCTCCCAACACCTCTCCCAACATATTGCCTAGTAGGTGGCTTAAGCCTTTCTCTTGCCTATTTTCAAAAAAGGGCAGCGCATCGTCGGTAAAGGTTTCTACATGCGGCCAATTGCAGGTAGGGGTATCTAACGATCCTACAGGCACAGCCATCAGTGACAGATGGAGATCTTGTAAAGGCAATGCCGAGCCACAACCGCCACAATGGCATCTAAACATCCCTTTTGAAGATTCGTATTTGTTAATGAGTTGCTCGCCCCTCGTCCATACAAAATCTGCAATTAGGATCATCACAAAAGAGGCAAAAGCTGCACCTGACGCCTTACGGCACATGCTGCAATGGCAATGACTTATTACTAGGACACCGTCCCCTTCAAGGTGATAGCCAACGCCACCACACAAACATGAACCTGCAATCAGCCCTCTGCTCATAGCAAAACCTTTTCCAATTCGGCCGAGAATAATTTCATCTAACCATAGGAATATGCAGGTATTCGCCAACGGCTTAAAAGAGTTCATGCCAAAAGGTATAGAAGATGAGACAACCGGAATGGGCATATTGCTCGACCACTAACGAACTGTTGACCGCCCATCAGGTTTCTAACACCTCAATCCGTTCGGCGGCCAGTAATCTACCGTTAATCTAGTAATTGATACCAATCATAAAGCCGGCTTGGTTTTAGCGAAGCAATGTTGCGATGTTACTGCTCACCTAATAAAGATATTTTCACAGCGCATGACAAGCCCAATCCAAAACTATATCGACGCCCTTCCCCAGCCTAGGCGCACACGTATATTGACCCTACAAAACATGATCTTGGAGGCAGCGCCTGATGCCACTAAGGACATGTATTTCAAAATGCCCAGCTACCATATAGGCGAGCAGTGGGTAGCTATTGTTAGCCAAAAATTCTACATATCCCTATACACGTGCAATCCCAATAACCTGCAAAAATTCAGAGATGCCTTCCCGCATATAAGAACTGGTCAGGGGTGCATAAACTTTAAGGATAAAGACGAGCTGTCAGAAAGCGCAATCAAAGAGGTTATACTGGCCTCTCTCTACACAAAAGAACAAGAATACGGCTGAAGCCAACGAGTACTTTTAATAAAGCCACCGCTGAACTACGAGACTTTCTATGCAACACACTCAAGACAGCACGGGACAATTATTTTAACTTTCTGGCAACGCTTAGACTCCACGCAAAGCCAAATCAGGCAGTACTTTCAGCCTGTCTGCTTGATTGCCGGAATGCGGCGCACTGACCCATTAATCGAGTAAATTAGGCACATTCATTTCAGAGACCCAGGGAGTATCGCCCTCTCGCAGAAATAGATGCCAACACCTAGCAGCCGCCACCACTTAGTTACATAATCTTGCAAGTCTCGACAATCTTCCGTTGCTTGCCTTAGAGAGTAACTGCTTTAATGCGCTCCTTAAAATAGGGCGAGCCAACACGGTCTGCAGCACCCAGAACCTAAGCCCCTCGCTATAAGCGCCGGCTACCACACGCCCTTCACACAAATTAGATACGGAGTCAGGATTGACAGAGAGCGGAAACCAAAGACTTCAATGCCAACTCAGATACCCCGTTAAAGGCGTCTATACCACCAGAGACAGTCAACAAGAGCTGACCCGTGAGCTAGAAGATTTGTTGCCCAACGCAGAATCAATCACTGTATTGCCAGTGGTCCAGGGCTTTTCTGTAGATTTAGAAATTAAAGATATTACGCCCTTTAACAGAGTCAGCTTTGAGCCTTATATAGCAGATCATGTTTTGGCAGACGCCGTACGCATTCATTGCGAGGGTGATGAAGATGTTCAGATTCAGTTGTTGAAGGCGAGCTTCTTTTAATGCTGACTTATAGCTACATCAACTCTAAGTGAGGGGAAGATTACTGCACGTTGGTCTTCGGCTGTCGATAAAAAGAAAGTGCCAAAGCGGCTAAGAAATAAATACACAGAAAAACTTCAAAGGCATTGGCGTAGGAACCCGTCTCGTCATACACCCACCCGGCAAAGGGCACCCCGAGAATCTGAATAGGCAGCATTGCAGGCCGCATTAAGCCCAAAATAGCGCCAAAGCGCTCTCGACCAAAGGTCTTGCCCACCGTTGCCCCGTGCATAGGCACCACTCCGCCTACGCCGTATCCAAACAGTGACGCGCCTATAGCAAAGACAACCAAATCCACAGAAAGATACATCAACAGCTGACCGGTAAACTGCATAACAATGACAATAGACATCACCTTACGCAGCGAAAGCCGGTCACCTAGCCAACCAAAACTGAGCTTACCTGTAACACCAAAGCCGGCGCACAAAGACATCACTAGAGAGGCTTGAACTAAGGTGTAGCCGTTATCTGTTAAGCGGGGAATCATGTGAGTAAGCGTTGCGCCCATACAGCAGAAGATCAGCGAGAAAGTCAGCACAATGACCCAGAAGTTATGCTCACGAAAAACGTCGCGCATGGCTAAGCGCGGTTTGGGCAATACAAGCTCAGCCCCTGGCTTGACCACAATGGGCATAGCGCCGTCTGGGCGCATACCAATATCTTCAGGCCGCGAGACCACAAAGCGCAGCACCATAGGCAGCACAACAAGCAAGGTAAACAGCCCGTAGACTAAAAAGCCCTCGCGCCAGCCGTAGTTGTTAATTAGCTCAGCACTGATGTAGGGCATGATCACCCCAGATAAAGACACCCCAGCGGCGGCAATACCCAGCGCTGTGCCGCGGCGTCGGTCGAACCAATTAGCAACCAATTTGCTGGTCGCCAAGCTGCCCATGCTACTGGCACCAAAGCCAACAAATATGCCCAGTACTAGATAAAACTCAATTGGGTTGCGGACAAAGGACAGGCCAAGAAAACCTACGGCCATAAAGGAGGCTCCGACGCCCATGACATGCTTCAAAGGATATTTGTCTAATGCGCGGCCCACATAAGGCGCCGCAATTGCGCCGACAATATTGGTGACAGTGAGGCCAAAAGCGATACCCAAGCGCGAACCGCCAAAGTCTTCAGCAATGGCTTTAAAGAACACACCGTAGGAATAAAAGAAGAAGCCGACTGCAACGAAATCGACACAAAAAGCTACCAGCACCATGCGCCAGCCGTAAAAGTACTTCGCACCTGTCGTCGATTGAGAACCGTTGGCTCGATTGGATTCTTGCAAAAGTTTAACCGCGACCCGAAAGACTCTATTCTAACACGCGCCACTTGGAGAGTCTCAGAATGATTCCAAAGCAGCCTTTTACATTTAGAACATGCCCGAAATTAGCGAGGGCTAACTGGGCTGGCTGCTACAAAAGCATCCGCCACGGAGAAAATTACGATGGCAAAAAATATCCGCGACGCAGTACGAGAAATATGTCTCAACCTGCCTGAAAGCGACGAGGTCTCCAGCCGTGGCAATCCAAACTTTAGGGTGAATAAGAAAACCTTCGCCATCTTCGTGGTCAATCATCATGGCGATGGTCGCATCGGCTTGTGGCTGAACTCTCCCCCTGGCGACCAAGAGTACTACGCGCAAAACGAGCCGGAGCATTTCTACATTCCGCCCTATGTTGGGCCTGCTGGGTGGCTGGGCATGGAGCTGAATAAAGACCTAAGCTGGGTCACCGCTGCCAAGCTCATTCAACGAGCCTACGCCTACAAGGCGCCAAAGAAATTGCTCTCAGACCTTGGCCCACCTTTAGAGATCAAGCCGCCAACTGAATCTTTGCCCATTGCAGAGCTAGACCCTTTCGCCATGCCCCTACCCGCCCAGCACTTGCAGGACATTGCCGACTACTGCCTGAGCCTGCCGGAAACCCAACAAGGTGATCAATTTGGCGCACCCTGCTTCAGGGCCGGTAAAAAGAACTTTTGCACCCTACACTTTCGCAGTGGTCGGCTAAAACTAAGCACTTGGGTGGGTGTTGGGTATCAGGCTACCTATACATTTGACCCTCGCTTCAGTATTCCTAAGTACACCGGTGTTAATGGCTGGATTGAACTAGACATCCACGAGGCAATGGATTTGGACGAAATAGAGGCGCTAATCAGACAAAGCTACCGTCACTTTGCGCTGAAACGCATGCTGAAGATTTTGGATCCTGAACACATTTAATTCAGTTCCCGCACAAGAACTCACATAAATGCTTGCACCGAGCAGCGCCCTTGGTTGTAATCCGTGCTTCGCATTTATAGAGACTTGGACATGGCAGCACCGTTAGATGACATAGTAATTTTAGAAATTGATAACTGGATGGCTGCGCCAAGTGCAGGAGCGGTTTTGGCCGACATGGGTGCCACGGTCATTAAGATTGAGCCGCTTTCAGGCGACCCCATGCGCAAAATGGGCCGCCCAGTAAAAAACCCTGACCTTGCCGAAGGCTTCCAAGACTACGATTTTCAATTTGATGTAGATAACCGCGGCAAGCAGTCTATTTCTATCGCCTTAGACCAACCTGAAGGCGCAGAACTGGTGCGCAAGTTGGCCGCTAAAGCGGATATCTTTATGTGCAACTTATTGGCTGCGCGGCAAGAAAAATTTGGTCTCGGCCCCGAGGAGATGTTCAAGATCAACCCACGACTCGTACACGCGACCCTTACCGGCTACGGCACCACTGGCCCGGACGCATGGCGGCCCGGTTACGATGTCACCGCATTTTTTGGGCGCTCGGGATTGTACGATTCATCACGGGAAGGCGACGACGGGGTAGTACCAATGGCGCGCCCCGCCCAAGGCGATCACACCACTGGCCTTGCAATGGTAGGCGCTATACTTGGTGCACTACGCATGGCAGAGAAAACCGGCAAAGGACAAGTCGTGGAAACGTCGTTATACGAAACAGCGGTGTGGACTCAAGCGACCGACTACTCGGTGACAGCCATGGATCACGCGCCAGTAAGACGCAGACCACGCCACCAAATGCTCGCCATTTGCGCAAACCGCTTTCCATGTGGCGACGGCAATTGGGTAGTCTTCAATATGATGCCAGACGCCGCCTATTGGCCAAGGGTCGCAAAATGTCTCGGTTTAGAACAACTCTTAAGCGACGAGCGCTTTGTTGATCCGTCGTCCCGTTACAAGAATATGGGCGCACTCATTGACCTGTTTGATGCTGAACTGGCAAAGAAAAGCCGCGACGAGTGGGGCAAAATATTCGACGACGCGGGCCTGATTTGGGGACCAGTCATGGGTTTACACGAAGTACCCCAAGACCCCCACGCGGTGGAAATTGGTATGTTCCCGAAAATCGAACACCCAGAGCATGGCACTTACACCACGGTAAATATTCCCATGCGATTTGCCACAGCAGATGTAAAACCCCAAGGCCCGGCGCCGTTGATTGGTCAGCATACTGACGAAATCTTGGCGCTATCCGGCTTTAGCGAGGCTGAAATCTCAGCACTTAAAGAAGCAAAGATCGTTGGTTCAAACTAGCTAATTCAGCTATGGTTTTCCCCTAGAACGTTTTAGGGGAAAGGCCAATGGAAAATATAGTTATAGTTGATTGCATACGTACCGGGTTGGCAAAATCCCATCGCGGCACGTTCAACATGACACGTTCAGACGATTTGGTGGCGCATTGTATAGATGCGCTGCTGGCACGAAATCCTCAATTAGACCCGGGCCAAGTAGACGACGTGGTCTTGGGCTGCGGACGTCAAATTGGCGAGCAGTCTGGCAACGTTGCCAGGCACGCCGTGGCTTTGTCTCAATTACCCATCACTGTACCGGCTACCACCGTCAGCCGCGCCTGCTCTTCTGGCCTCAATTCTATCGCCATTGCCGCAACTCAAATTGCTAGTGGCTGTGCAGAAATAATGCTGGCCGGCGGCGTTGAATCTATCACCGGCTTAAGCCGAGGCACACCGGGAGAATTTGCCGAAAACCCACGTCTGATGAGCGAAAAGCCAGATATGTACATGGCTATGGGCAACACCGCAGAAGTGGTCGCCCGGCGCTACCAAGTCACTCGAGAGGCGCAAGATGCCTATGCACTGAGCAGTCAACAGCGTTACGCCGCAGCCGAGGCAGCGGGCTATGTCAAAGATGAAATAGCGCCTATGACTGTGCAGTGGGAAAAAATCGTCGACAAAGAAACCAAAGCCACTGCAATAGTAGAAGGCACCGTTGATAAAGACGAATGCAACCGCGTCAACACCACCCTTGAGAGACTGACAAAACTCAGCCCAGCCTTTGAAGAAGGGGGCAGCGTCACCGCTGGCAATTCCTCCCAACTCTCTGACGGCGCGTCCATGGTGCTGCTAATGACTGAGAAAAAAGCCATTGAGCTAGGCGTCACACCAATGGGCTATTTCCGCGGCTTTGCTGTCGCTGGATGCGAGCCGGACGAAATGGGTATTGGTCCCGTTTTCGCCATTCCAAAGCTACTGCAATATAAGGGCCTTAGCTTGAACGACATAGATCTGGTGGAGCTTAACGAAGCCTTTGCCAGCCAGTGTTTATATTCCAGAGATCGCTTGGGCATTGACCCAGATATTTACAACGTTAACGGCGGTTCTATTGCCATAGGTCATCCGTTTGGCATGACCGGCGCACGTTTAACCGGCGGTTTGCTCAGAGAACTGCAACGCCGCAAGAAAAAATACGGTATTGTTTCAATGTGCATCGGTAAGGGCATGGGCGCGGCAGGGTTGTTCGAGGCTATATAAAAGGTTGCGCAATCAACACGCCCGCAAATAAGTAACTTACAAGCAAATTAGGCACTACTCATATCATGGCCATTAACGACGTTCTGGAAAAATTTAAAAACGGCGAGATCTCTAACGAAGAGGCCCAGCAATTGTTGCGCGGTGAATATTTCCAAGACTTAGGTCATACCGTGATCGACACAGACAGACAAACGCGCACGGGCGCCGCGGAAGTGATATTTGGCGCAGGCAAAACGCCCGCCCAAATCTCTGACATTGTTGCCAGTATGGTGGCGCAACAATCCAATGTCTTAGTCACACGGCTAACAGTGGACAACTACGCCTTACTGAGCAATATTCCCAGCGAAGCGCACTACGACCCACAATCTCAACTGCTCTGGTGGCATAGCCAAAAGGTAGAGACCTCTGAGCACACTGTTGCTGTGGTTAGCGCAGGCACGTCGGACATGGCCGTGGCCGAAGAAGCGGCTCAAACTGCTGAATTTTATGGCAACCGCGTTGAACGTATTTATGACGTGGGGGTAGCTGGCCTACACCGGCTGCTGGCGCGCGTAGAGGACCTAAGACAAGCGCGAGTATTAGTGGTGGTTGCCGGCATGGAAGGCGCGCTACCCAGTGTTGTAGGCGGCCTAGTAGACAAGCCCGTTATCGCGGTGCCTACAAGCGTTGGCTATGGCGCTGCGTTTCAGGGCGTGGCGGCAATGCTGGGCATGCTCACCAGTTGCGCCTCAGGGGTGAGCGTGGTGAATATAGACAATGGCTTCGGGGCAGGGTTTTTAGCCAACCGAATCAATCGACTGTAGATATACAACAGTGAACTGGAAATAAACATGGACGCCAATCTAGCAAGCAAATATCTGGCATTGCAGGACAATATCCGCAGTTATAGCAGCGTTGTTGTGGCTTTCTCTGGAGGCATAGACAGCTCGTTAGTGGCTTTTGTCGCTGGGCAGGTGCTTGGCGCAAAAGCACTGGCGGTGACCTCTGGTTCAGCCAGCCTCAAGCGCACAGATTTAGAACTGTCGAAAAAGCTGGGCGATGATTGGGGCATAGCCCACCAGGTCATCGTTACCGACGAGTTAAGTAAATCCGACTACCGCGCCAACCCAACCAACCGCTGTTTCCACTGTAAAACCTCGCTCTACACCGAGCTTACGCAAATTGCACACGCACAAAACTATGCGATGATACTTAACGGCACCAATTTAGACGACTTGGGCGATCACCGGCCCGGACTAATCGCAGCAGATGATCACCAAGTTAAATCGCCCTTGGTTGAAGCAGGCTTTCATAAAGCAGACATTCGCGCCTTAGCCCATGAACTGGGATTAGAAAATGCAGACAAGCCACAGGCTGCCTGTTTGTCGAGCAGATTTCCATACGGTACTGCGATTAATCAAAGCCTTTTAGCCCAAGTGGAAGCGGCGGAAGATGTGTTGGCTGACCTAGGTTTTAGTCAGTACAGAGTGCGTCATCACGGCGAGGTTGCCCGGCTAGAAATATTACCCGAAGAATTTCCGCTGGCAGTAACCCACCACGCAGACATACAACAGCGCATTCAAGCGCTGGGCTATCTGTCTCTTATACACATCTGACGCTGCCGACGAATAGAGAGGTGTAG
>CAJXUL010000104.1 GCA_913060615.1 uncultured Gammaproteobacteria bacterium
CAATTGGAGATAGCACACTGGGAAGGACTCACTGGGAAATTTAGAAAAGTTTTAGCCGCATGCTCAGCAAAGTTTCAATTTACGATTTACAGGACTTGGTCACTTTGCGGGAAGACTGCGCCGGTGGCCGCAGGTAATGGTGACTAAAGGCAATAGTATGCTGTGATTAGCATGCCTCGTGCCGGCTCGACACCCTAGTAGGTGAAGCTATCATCTAGCAGTGTCCAAGACAGTAGAGGACAATCAGACAGATCCAAAAAGCCAAAAGATAAAACTTCGTCAGAAAAAACGGCTCTATCGTCGTTGGATAAATTAGGGGTTGCCGATTTAGTGCGCTTTATAATTGCAATAACGCCACTTCTTGATAGTGAAATACTGCTTTGCGTGTGGCCTGCCAAAATACCGGCTGAAGAATAACTAAGTCTACCGGGCGGCAAACCTAGTCATATAGCAATGCCTAGTTTTGGGGACTAGGCAGCCACCTGTGCTTTTTCCATTGACGCATTAACATGACCTTCTGCTAAATCAGTAGGCCCAAATACTAACGCCCCATCTTCTAGCGACGCCTTGCGGATAATCTTCTTATCCAACGCATAGTTCTGCGTATTGCGCCACGGGTCTTTGTCACCCTGTTTGGGCAAGGTCTGCATGGCACGCTGCATATAACCGGCAGAAAAATCCTCAATCCAAGGTCGCGCTGGCATGTCCATATCTTCTTCACGCAGACGCGCAGTGCACTGACTTACGCCTTTGGCGTCCATATGATTGATTAGTCGGCAAGCGTACTCAGAGGTTAGGTCTGCACGCAGGGTCCACGACGCATTGATGTAACCAAATGTCTGAATCAGATTCGGCACGTCAGAATACATCATGCCCTTATAGGAAAACGTACCGGGGAAATCTACAGCCCTGTCATCTACGCTGAATGCTGCGCCACCCATTACCTGCATATTCAAGCCGGTAGCCGTGACAATGATATCTGCCTTCAGGATTTCACCAGATTTCAGTGCAATACCTTCTTCGGTAAAGTGGTCTATATGATCTGTGACTACACTTGCATCCCCTGCTTTTATGGAGGTAAATAAATCACCATTTGGCACTAAACAGAGGCGTTGATCCCATGGGTTGTACTTGGGGGTAAAGTGCTTTTCAACATCGTACTTAGGACCCAGTGCCTTACGCACCATGCCCACCAAGGCGCGTTTCATTTTTTCCGGCTCAGCGCGCATTTTGCCGTACAGGAACTTTTGCATCTGGGTATTTTTAAAACGCGTAATCGCATAAGCGATGCTGCCCGGCAAGAATTTACGCAGCGTATTAGCTATGGCATCGTGATCAGGCCGTGCAGCAACGTAGGTCGGCGAGCGCTGCAACATGGTGACATGACCCGCCTTTTCAGCCATGGCCGGGATCAATGTCATTGCAGTGGCACCGCTACCAATCACCACTACCTGCTTATCTTGATAGTCTAAATCTTCTGGCCAATGCTGCGGGTGCACAACCTGCCCTTGGAAATCCTGCTGGCCTGCAAACTCAGGTGTGTAGGGCGTTTCGTAATTGTAATAGCCACTGCACATCATCAGAAAATTGCAGGTCATCTCAACTATATGGCCCTTTTGCTCTACGCTTATCATCCAACGGCTTGACTCACTAGACCAGTCTGCAGCAATCAACTTGCTTTCATGTTGAATGTGCTCCTGCATTTTGTTCTCAGCAATGGTCTCGCTCAGGTAACGCTTAATTGAAGGGCCATCGGCAATAGATTTCTCATCAATCCAAGGTTTGAAGTTAAAACCCAGAGTATGCATGTCGCTGTCCGATCTAATGCCCGGGTACTTAAATAGATCCCAAGTGCCGCCAATGCTCTTGCGCGACTCGAGAATGGTAAAAGACTTAGTGGGACAACTTTGTTGAAGGTGGTATGCCGCGCTCACACCGGAAATACCGGCGCCTACAATTACTACGTCAAAATCCTGCATGTCATATCCTATTTTTACAGCAACAAATGATGCTACGTAGAGACCAATGCTCTGCACGTACCATCAAAATTTATGCGCGGAAATGTACCATTTATAGAGCAGGAAGGAGAGAACAATGAGCCCCCCAAGGCGTTTTATCGGCATGCGCTATTTGACATTAAGGTGACATAAATGCCAAAGATTAAGCGAGATCTAGAAATCTCCGGCACCGAAACTGAGGGAAGCTGGGAGCCATAAAATCCATATTAAAGCCAATCACCCACGGCCTGAATAGGCTTCACCCGCCCAGGTTCGCTCACCCAAATAGCAATGCCATATTGCTTCGCCACAGGCACTGCAGCCGTTTGATAGGCAAAGTTACCCGTCCACTTATCGCCATTGGCAACGCCGCTAAGACGCCCCTGATCTACAACCACAAAGTCATGCACCAACTGGCGACCACGATTTTCACCGCCACGAATTGGCCGCTTATAATCAAAACCGAGTAATGCCCAGTGAATTTCTTTTTGCCCTGAAGAGCTTCCAGAAAGCGTTTTAGGAGAAAACTCCACAGACACCTGCTCGCCTTCAATAGTGGCTTTTAATACGCCGGGTTCATCCGAAAACTTAGCGCCTTCCAGCGACTTGCCACGAAACCAACCACGCCATTCACGTCCATCTACAATGAACCCTGGGGTATAGGTAGAAATAGATTGTTGGCGATTATACAGCCGTTGACGGTTACTAAATGCAGGTTTGGCGAAGGCATCATCCCAGCCAAGATAATTCCAATAATCAACGTGAAAGGCCACGGGCACCCACTGCGTCCACAGGTCCGGGCTTGACTTTAGGCTGGTCAGCCACTTATCTGCTGGCGGACAACTGCTACATCCCTCGGAGGTATAAAGCTCGATCAAAGCAACTTGTTTGGCTGTAGATTGAATGGTTTTTGCCGACGCTTCAGCATTCGCTGAAATAGCAAACACAGACAAAACCAGAGAAATGGAAATAAGGGTGAAAGATAAAAGGCGCTGAGTTTCCCCAACAGTTCTGTAAATTATTCCGTCAAACATGGTCCACTCCAAAAGCTAAGACGCCCTGAGCATAACAAACCCAACAGCCACGTCTGTTAAAGTTTATAACTAAACCATTACGAATTGTTCGTGTTTTCGGAATTACAGCGCAAAGTAACCGTTAGTCGAGAAAATAATACCTTTCAAAAAGCCTATTAAAAACTGGCCTTCCAAAAACCTAACCGCTTTCTCTCGAGAAAGAACAAAAAAAGAATAAAAAGGGAATAAAAACGAGCAAATTTTTCGCCGAGTTCTAAACCGGCCGGTCGCCCTTGATAGTCACACGCTCCATGCTGCGCACCGCAGGCCAATAATCAGCGGCGGCATAGTGCTGTGCACCACGGTTATCCCAAAAGGCAAAAGAGTCTGCCTCCCAGCGAAATCGACACTGAATATTGGGAATCGCAGCAGTTTGATATAACTGTGCCAGTAGTAGCTCGGCCTCAACTGGGTCCATGCTCTCAATGGTATTGGTGAACGCGCAATTCACATAAATCGACTTTCTGCCACTAACAGGATGTGTACGTATGACGGGATGACGAGACGGTGGAAACTCTTTCATTTTGGCTTCAATGTCCGCTTCACTCACCCCTCTTTTGCGCATCGCATCAAGAAAGAGGCGATTATCATGAATAGCATACAGCCCATCAAGCCGCGCCTTCATCTCATCTGTTAAGTTGTCATAAGCCGCTTCCATATTGGCAAACAGCGTATCGCCGCCCACTTCAGGTATTTGCCGCCCACGCAAAATAGACCCCAGCGACGGCTCTTCGCGCCAGGTGACATCGGAATGCCATAGATCAATAGAAGGCTTATTATCCGGTCCGTTTTTAAGGTGAATCACCTCGGGGCGGTCGTCGTTATTAGCTGTAAAGGATGCACCTCTAACTCACCAAAGCGCCTAGCGAAGGTTATGTGTTGATCCATAGTGATGTTTTGTTTGCGAAAAAATAACACCTTTCGTTGCACCAACAGATTAGACAAAAAGGTGATTACCTCTTCACCCAAGTCAGCGCCTATATCTATGCCATGTACTTCAGTGCCAATGACCGGCGACAAATGGTGCAAGGCAAAGCCGTGCTTTTCTTCGTGATGCAACAATGCGTTCATATAAACTCCGCAATCAAAATTAGACTTAACAATAAATCCTATCCAAAGTTGGCAATTCGCCTCGTCTCTCGACGAGCAATAAACTCGCGCAACCTCTCATGACAAACCGGCCCTTTACCGTTAACTAGGATCAAAGCTGGCCAACGCCATTTAGACCTGATTAGGCAAAAATCAGTAGGCTTCTACGGTGTTTTCAAAACGGAACCCACCTTCCTCCATCACTAAGCGATGGCGATCCCCTGCAACCTCTGAATCCCATGCTTCATATCCTGCATCACCCACCCACAGAGCCACTCTGTCTCCGCTGGCAGATTTAACTACTCGCGTATTATAGGTTTTGCCCTGATTTTCTTTGAAGTGAGCAATTACAGCCGCTGCGGGGCTATAAAGAGACAAGTGATATAGCGTAATCCAAGTAGGCGGCACCAAGTCGATTTCGCCTTTAGCATGACGCTCCAATGCCTTAGCAGGGTTCAACCACGCGTGCTCTTTGATCTCGCCATCATCAATGGCAATGTCTTGGTCGCCATCCACTTGAGCGGTAAAAAACCAAGTGGCAAAACGCTTTTGTGGTCCAGGCGGAGGCGTCCAATGAGCCAAAAACTCAAAGCTCTCTTGGCTTACTTCAATACCCGCTTCCTCATGCGTTTCACGTGCAGCAGCCACTCGAGCAGCCACATCTACATCGCCGTCGCTGGGGTAGTCTTCAGGATCAATTTTGCCGCCAGGAAAAACCCACATACCACCAAAGGTGATCTTGGAATTTTTCTTTAGCATCAGCACTTCTACACCCTCACTGCCGTCACGCAAAAGCACCACCGTGGCTGCAGGAATAGTTTTAGACACGCCCTCTTCCCCCTCGCCTCTAGCATCAATGTTGCCGTACATATCGTTACGGTGTTGGATTTCTTTGCCACCTGAATCACTACCTTGCTCTGCCATTAGGCTTCCTTAACTTGTTATTTTTCATCTTAATTTTTGTCTACCGACCCGCTTTTTCAAGCCGGTTTTGCCGCTAGCTCGCGGCCAATGAGGTCGCAAAACCATGCAGTGCGCGAGCCGTTTCCTGGTAAATATCTGGTGTAAAATCCGGAAAGCTCATGTCTCCCGCATGGGGGGTGCCATGCACAGTCTTTGCAACAGCGCTCACACCTGCCGCTAATAATTTGCGATAAAACACTAGCCCTTCGTCGCGTAACGGATCAAGTTCGTTAACCGAAATTATGTGCGGGGGTAAGCCAGCCAGCTCATCAACACTGGCTTGTAAAGGCCATGCCAAGGGGTTGCTGCCATGCTCGCCGTTCGGATCATATACTCGAACCATGGTCGCCATCATGGCGCAGTTCAGCATGTAACCGTCGTTCTCTTTTAGCGATACCAACTCTGTCGGCGGGTTCGCATAACTACCAGATATATACGGACACATGGCATATACCCCATCGATGTTATTCACCCAGCCTTCTTTAAGCGCCTTTAAAGTAGTGGCAATAGACAAATTACCACCGCCAGATTCGCCGGAGATTACAATAGAGGAAATGTTCAAAGCCCCACGATTGGCATCGGTCCACTGCACAGCGCTGGCACAGTCATTTAACCCGGCTGGAAAAGGATGGTTACCCAACGAGCCGCCGCCATTACGAAATTCAACGCCCACCACAACCACGCCCATAGCAGCCAAAGAATTGCGCCACCTAATGTAATCTGGGTCTGCGGCGGTCATAAGTACCATACCGCCACCATGCGTGTGCACCACGCAAGGCAGAGGTCCACTAAGAGGTCCACTACGCTGAGCCGGTTGATGTATGTAAAGGTTGATGTCGTTGCCATCAACACCCTTAATCACTTGGGTAGTGGCTTCCACAGAGGGGAAATCCGGCATCATATCCCTTTGTAACGGGTGGGTTAAGGCAGCGGCCTCCTCAAAGGCTTGGGCGTAAGCCAAGGACTCTTCATAGGTTGCATCAGCGGCAAGTTCCACAACACCTGGGGCCAAATCTCCAGCCATTGCCATAACAGCGGCAATACGCGGGTCAGCTCGGCTGTCGGTTTCGAAGGTCGCATTAGGGTTGCCCAACTTCCCTAGTAGTGTCTTGTCCGTTGTCTTGTCCGTTGTCTTGTCCGTTGCTTTGTCCGTTGCTTTGTCTATTGATTTGTCCATTGCCCTCTCCCACATTTTACGTCTGTCTGAGTTGCGCTCTTTCACCGCCTTAGCTAGGCCAGTTCACCTCAGGAGCACATTAACTATACGCGTTGCTGAGCCGCCAATTCATCTGAATAGACACCGCCACTTAATTGCACCTCTTCGGACCAATCTCGCCACATATCCCCTTGGGCTGGCGTGGTGCGAAACTGATCTAACTCAGTGGTCCAAAAATCTGCCAGTACAGCCTGACGCATCTTGTCCGTGTAATTATGCCCAGCCATGTGCGCCAACCGATGGTGCCAAAACACAATATCACCGGCCTGACCCCAACACTCTACAGGGGTCACGTTACTGTTGAGTCTGTCCACTGCCTGCAAATACTCAGGACTATGCACAATACCCTTATAACTGGGCAGATGTTCATAATAGGGAATACGCGGCTGGTCGTAACGCAGCGCGAAGGTGGGATATAACGTGTTGTGAGAGCCAGGCCAAACCTTGAACCCACCGCCGTCTTGGGGGCAATCATCAATCAACCCAACAACCCCCAACTGAAAGGGATGGCCGTCTGTGTGGCACTGGTCAGGCTCTTTCGCCTTATTGCCGTAGGGCAATGTGCAGTAAACACCGCGCGCGCCGTCATTGCCGGTGGCCGGATCAGTAGGACCGCCAGGCCAGGCGTTACCATAACTGCCCATGGGCAGACCATTGGCGAGCGCTTGGCGCAACTGACCGCCCAATAACTGCTGGGCCATGGCGCAGATCGATTCGCTGTAAATCAGGTTAATCACTTCTGGACTCACGCCCAAAAATCTATTCAGCCAGCGGTAACCCTGACGCAAATGACGGGCATCAAAAGCTTCATCTTCGGCTTTAAACGGGCCAATCTGGCTGACAATATCATCAGCTTGAAGCGCAGAATTGTCGGGCAGCGCTTGCCACATCAACTCGCGCACCTTACGGCACAAATCCTGCGCCATTGCTCCCGGCACAATGAGATAGCCATTGGTTTTAAAAAAATTGATTTGCTCTTGGCTAAGCATAGTTAACCCTACCCCCTGAATATCCCTAAACCCTAGCGCCTTATCCTACCCATGCATTTGCTTCAGGCAAAGCCTTGGCAAGGTACGCCAAATATTTACCCTGAAAATCCAGCGGAAGTTCTTACCCTGGCGGCAGACATGGGTTACTTTCCCTAATCAGAAAAACACACAAAACAACAGCAACACTTTGGGGGAACCATGGCATTAGAGGGTGTGAGGGTCATTGATTTGACCGACGAACGGGGTATTTATGGAGCGAAGTTACTCGCTGATCTTGGCGCAGATGTTGTTCGCCCAGAGCCTATTACTGGCGACCCTTTGCGCGCTCGAGGCCCACATATTGAGGGTCAAACCACCCAAACCTCGTCTCTATGGCACGCATTTTTTGCTTCCAACAGACGCTTTGTCAGCTTAGATCTGGCAACCAGCAATGGCAGCACACAACTACAAAACCTCATTGCCCACGCTGAAATCGTTTTACTCTGTAAAGACGCCTTCGCAGTTAATGAAGCTGATTTGGCTGCGGCCAAACTTGCCCGTCCAGAACTTATCGTTATTGACGTCTCCTCTTTCGGAACATCAGGCCCATGGGCGGACTATCTAGGCCCAGACATTGTTGCCGGCGCCCTTGGCGGGGCTGCGTCAACCACGGGTGATGCAGATACACCACCGCTGAAAGGTTTTGGCGAAATGAACTTCATGATCTCTGGCGCTTATGTAGCCATTGCGGCACTCAGCGCCCTGGCTCATGTGAGAGCCACTGGTCAGGGCCAAAGCGTGGGCGTATCGGTGCATGAATGTATCGCATCGTGCCTAGAACAAGTCTTTATGTTCTATTGGTACGAAAAAACCCTTAAGCGCCCTGAAGGCAAAGTGCTGCCAAGGCGCGGCGCCATGCATTGGTCCGACGCCTATACGGTATTAAACGGTAAAGGCGGCAGCATAATGGCCACGCCGGCACCAGACTTCGACCGCCAACTGATGTGGTGGATTGAGGAAGGCGTACATGATGACCTTATTGACCCTAAGTACATGGAGCCTGAGAACCTGCGCGCGCGCACCTTGCGAGCAATGCAGGTCATGACTGACTGGGTAGCAGAAAAAGACGTAGAAGCATTATTTTTTGAAGCCCAGTCCAGACACTCGCCCTACGGTTGGGTTTTACCGCTAGAAAAAGTGGCAGAAAATCCACAGCTAGAAGCACGCCAGTGGTATGTGCCCTACCAAATTGGCGATCAGACAATTAGTGCACCAGGCGCACCTTACCGTTTCTCCGACACACCTTGGCAACTGAACGCCTACCGCGGCATTGGTTCTGCCAATGAGGATGTTATTAATGACCTTAACTGGCACAGCGAACCCACTGCTACCGACAAGCAGGTAAAGGCAACGGCAGACAAGCCACTACAAGGTTTAAAAGTCTTAGACTTTACCCACGTTTTAGCTGGACCTTTTGCCACCCGAATTTTGGCGGACATGGGCGCTGACGTAATAAAAATAAACTCTGCGGACCGAGCGGTTGGCACCCAAGACCCCCACCACCCCTACTACCTAATGTGGAACCGCAGCAAACGCGCACTGGCACTGAACATGAGCCAAGACTCAGCCAAGCAATTGGCTGGCCAACTGGCTAACCAAGCAGATATTGTCATCGACAACTTCTCGGCAGGTGTATTAGACCGTTGGGGTATTGGTTACAAGCAAATCAGTACAACCAACCAAGGCGTCATTTACGTGCAAATGTCCGGCATGGGCGACGGCGGGCCGTGGTCCAAATTTGTCACCTATGCGCCAACAATTCATGCCCTCTGCGGCCTTACACACACAACCAGTGTGCCCGGACGTGAAGACATCGGCTTAGGCTTTTCCTACAACGACCACCAAGCGGGACTACATGGCACCGTTGCGGTACTGGCAGCACTTGAAGCCCGCAACCGCACCGGCAAAGGCCAGCGCGTAGACGTGTCGCAGTTCGAAGTAGGCGTGAATTTCCTTGGACCATCGCTACTGGACTTTTTTGCTAACAACAACGCAGCGCGCCCCTGTGGCAATGACCTACCTTATGATGTGCAAGCGCCACACGGCTGCTACCGATGTTTAGATGAAGCACGTTCAACCGGCGCAGATGAGGCCACTCAAGCGAAGATTAATGAGCGCTGGATTGCCATCGCCTGTACAGACGACGCGCAGTGGCAAAGCCTATGCACGCTGATGCAAAACCCCAGTTGGTGTCAGGAAGCTCGATTTAGTTCGGCGCAAGGGCGGCACCAAGCGCGAGAGGAATTAAATACGTTGATTGGGCAATGGACAGCCACAAATGAGGCCTACGACCTCATGACCCGCTGCCAAAGCGCAGGCGTACCGGCGGGCGTAGTACAAGATGGCGCAGATCTAGTAGAACGAGATCCACAGTTGGCAGAAGTTGACTTTCTCCAAGCCATGGATGACGTACACCCTACGCTAGGGCAGACCTGGTTTGACCGCTTACCCCTGCATTTTGAAAAAACCCCGTGCAATGACTATCACCGCGTCAGAGCCATTGGCGAAGACAATGAGCAAGTACTAAAAGATTGGTTAGGCTTGGACTCAGCAAGCGTTGCGGCCCATGCCGCAGAAGGCACGTTGAGCTAGGCGCTAAGTTAAGGGTTGAGTAAGACAGCAATCGTTAAGCGCTAAACTAGGCTATGGATTAAAAAATGAGCCTCGTATCTGCTGGGGCTCGTGCAGGCGAATAAGCTAGCCAAACAATACTCGTCAAAGGCCCTAGTTAAAAAGGCTCTAGTTAAAAAGACCTGTCTCTTATACACATCTCCGAGCCCACGAGACGGACTCCTATCTC
>CAJXUL010000105.1 GCA_913060615.1 uncultured Gammaproteobacteria bacterium
CGAGATAGGAGTCCGTCTCGTGGGCTCGGAGATGTGTATAAGAGACAGGTTGTTTGACAGTGCGTTCCAAAATAGCGGTCAGGTCTGTATTGCTATGAAGCGTCTTTATGTTCACGACTCAATTTATGACGAAGTGGTTGATGAATTGGCGGCCATTGCCAACGACACCATTATTGGTGACGGTCTTGAGCAGGGCACCAAACTTGGACCGCTGCAAAACAAAATGCAGTATGAAAAAGTTAAAGAGCTTATTGAGTCAGCGCGCCAGGATGGCAATATTGTTGCTGGTGGCGAAGTGCCTGATCAGTCTGGTTACTTTATTCGCCCTACAATTGTGCGTGATGTTACTGAAGGCAGCCGTATTGTTGACGAAGAGCAGTTTGGCCCAGTGCTACCGGTTATTCGTTTCACCGATGAAAGCGATGCTATCGCTCGCGCTAATAACTCAGACTACGGCTTGGGTGGTTCGGTTTGGTCTAGTGACCTTGATCGTGCCTATGACGTAGCTAACCAAATGAATACTGGCACCGTATGGATCAACAAGCATGCTGAGCTAGACCCGGGGATACCTTTTGGTGGCTCCAAGCAGTCTGGCTTAGGTAATGAGTTAGGTATGGAAGGTCTGAAAGAGTTTACTCAGTTGAAGATGATTAACATGGCGCGATAGCGCCTGTTGCTCAAAGCGCGCTGATTCAAGCGCGCTCTGGGTAAAAAGAAAACACCCAAACGGGTGGATGCAAAGAGAGGTCATTTACTTTGGTATTTGGCCTTTTTTTTGGAACTTTTTCGCTGCAACTTTTGTCTGTAACTTGCGCGGTAGATGGTTTAAGGATGCCGCGCGGTATTAAAGGTTAGCATCACCAAAGGCGCGGAGTTCCTTTAGCAGCGGTTTCATTTCGTTGCCCAGTTTTGTAGGCACATATTCAAAGCGCTGGGGTTTGCTTTGGTAGGCCACTTTTTCTAATGCGCCAAAAGTCACCAGTCGCTTGAGTCGCTCGGACAACAAATTGGTGGGAATGCGCTCTGGCCGGTCGCAAAAGTCAGCAAAGGTTCGGCAGTCAAAAAACAGTGCGTCGCGCATAATCAGCAGCGTCCACTTATCGCCGATTAGATCTAGAGCGCTGGCAATACCACAGTCCGAGCGCTTAACACGTAGCGCAGCTTTGACTTCGTTTGGGACTGTTTTTGCGGCTTTGTTAGAGACGCCGGTTGTTTGCTTATCCATATAATTACCAGCTCAATTTGCCGATGGCCGCCACGCACCAAACTTCAGCGCGCCAGCAATGATGATCGCATAACTAATCATGCCTAGTGCAGCGCCGTAATAGATGCCCACTAGACCAATATCAAAGATAAACCCTAATGAGAAAGAAACACAACCCGCCACCAGCACACGTAAAATAGTTGCTAACACTGGCCAAAGCATTGCGTTGGCACCTTGTGAGGCAAAGTACAAAGACAGGCCTAAACCTTGGAAGAAAAAGCAGGGTCCGGCAATTTGAATAAAGTCTTTGGCTGAAGCATGCACCAGTGGGTCTTGGGTAAACAGTGCTATCCAACCGTCTGGGAATATTGCCAACACTATGCCAAGTACGCCTGCAATGATTCCTGCGCTCAGGCCACCAATCCAACCAACTCGTTCTGCCCGGTTAATGTCGCCTGCACCTATGCCCATGCCAACCAATGAGGTCATTGATGAACCCAGGCCAAACACTAGGGGAATAATTAAAAATTCGATGCGTGAGCCTATGCCATAACCGGCCAGTGCTGCCTCGCCAAAGCGACCAACAAAAGCGGTGAGCATCAGTACAGTGGCAATGGTCAAAATGGGTGACAGTGAGGCTGGCAGTGCAACCTGCAAAATATCGTCGAAGTGTGCTTTAGAGAAAGACAGGGCAGATAGGCGTAATTTGACAATGCCATCGCTGGTGGCTAAGTGGCGCAACATCACCAGACTGACCAACAACCCTGACGTTATTGCAGATACAGCCGCGCCAACGATACCCAATTGAGGAAATCCGTAAACCCCCAGAATCAGGCAGCCGGAGAGGGGGACTTGTATGAGCGAGCCGAGCATCATCGCCAATGCAGGATATTGCATATTACCCATGCCTCGGAATATGGCGCTGGTGATGCCAAGCATCCACACAAACACACCGCCCGAGAGCAGGACCAATGCGTAGGTATAGGATTGCTCCAATACCTCGCCACGGCCGCCCAGCAGCATGATGAATGCTTCGCCGCCAAGGAGGAAAATGACAAACAAAGCCAAGGCGCCCATAACCCCCATAGCCAGCGCATGCCAAACCAAGGTCTCTGCCCGAGCCACGTCGCCTGCGCCCAGCGCCCTGGCAATAGCTGATGCTACCGCGCCACCCATGGCGCCGCCGGAAAGGGTCTGTGTGAGCATTAGTAGTGGAAATGCTAAGGCAATGGCGGCTAATGAAATGGAACCTAACTGACCAATAAACCAGACTTCAGCCAGGCTCACCACGCCTTGAATTAAAAACGCCACGGTACTGGGCGTAGCCATTCGCGCCAATAAGGGTAGGGGCGGGGCGGTAAGCAGGTGTTGAGTGCGTGGATCCATATAGAAGTTCTTATAGTTACTTTAAAAACAATAGTAATAACTTTAATAATGAAAGTCACTATACTTAATGGGCAGTGGGCAGTGGGCAGTGGGCAATGGGCAATGGGTAGGGCGCAGGTCGGGCGCCAGACAGAACGATACTGAATAAATACAGCCGTTGTTTTGTCCGCGCGCGCAAGGCCTCATGGTTAAGTGCGATTTGCACTTGCCGCGAAATGCTAGGTTATCGCCCAAGTGATTTTGGGCTTGCCTTTCCTTTTTGCCTCGGGCTATTGAGGCATTATCCCTCGCTTGTTACGGCCCTCACTTCCTTTACTGCGCCCGGCTGGGAAGGGGTGTTTAGGAATGTGGCGACAAAGTGCACCAGTATCACCAGCACCAAGTCGCCTGAATTATCCAGCAGTCGACTTAAACCTATGCCGCCGACAAAAGCGAACAAGCAGTTTTGCCATTTCCAGCGCAAGGTAAAGTAGTGCAGTCCAGCGAAGAGAAGGTTGCTCAGCACAACGGCTTGAATAAGGCCGGTAGATGAATCCAGAATTAGGGGCAGAAACAGTCGGAAGGCCAGTTCTTCAACAATGGAGATGTATAAGAGGTAGGCGACCCACATGCCTTGAAGCCGATTTAGGGTTAAGCCTTTGCGCAGTAAAACCACGTAGAAAAATCCAAGAATCGCCAGTAAAGCTAAGGCGTATTTTGCCGGGTTGGCAGAAAAGTAAGCCATTGCGTCCCAGAACACAGCTGGGGTTGCAAGGAGCCAAGCCGTTAAGCAGGCAAAGATGCCCATGGTTAGACCGTGGCGATACAGTACGTGTAGGAATGTAGAGACCGGCGCAACAGCGCCTGCATAGTCTCTTTGTAGTCGTCCCATTTGTACTACTCCGTTCATTGATCAAAAAAAAGGGGGTGCTGTCTGGTGCGGCAATATACGCAATGCGGGCAGGGTATCCAGACAAATTTGCAGCAGTATCGCCCATTGATTGCAGAAAACGGCATTCTTCTTGCTGATCAATGGGCTATAACTACTCAGGTCATTGTGAGGTAATAACCTGCGCCAAAGCCTAATCGGGCGGTGTGCCTATAAGCGGGTCGGTAACGTCGCGCTGGTTCGACGCTTGGTGGTGGCTCAGCCTATCTTCACCTCAATACTGCCTTCAAGGCTCAGTGCTTTGTTCAGGCTTGCGTGAAAGTGTGCCAGCGCTGGTTCGTTGCGGCCATAGGTAACAAATTCCTGAGCGCCGCTTTGATATCCGCGCTGAATTTTTTCTCCTAGCATCAGGTCTTCTGCCTCAACTGTGTCTAGTGCCAAGCGTAAATTGTTTTCCCAGTGGCGTTGCGCACTGTCGCCGGTTACGGCCTCTGGCGTGTACATAGACAACACCATTTTGCAGCGACTTGGGTCATCCCCGTCAGGAAACATGCGCCAAATTTCCAGGTGGTCCCTTTGATAGACAAACATTGTGTTGGGGAAGAGGGTGTAGAGAATGTTGGTGTGCAGTAAAAAATCTTTCTCTAGCTCTGCATCTTCGTCGACCTTATCGAAAGATTTGCGTACCGCAACCATTCGATGATTTAGGTTAAAGCCGTCGGCAGTACTGCGATTGGTAAAGTAAAGGGGCGATACGGTTTTAGGGTGCAGCACGCTTAAATGATAGCTCTCCAAGAAACCGTCCACAGCCATTTTCCAGTTGATCTTGGGTTCTAGTATTTGTGTTGCGAAGTGGTGGTAGCCAGCAAATTCATAGCTTGCGTATTCTGCTGCTAGGTCACCTAGGTAGGTGTCTATGTCTACAGGTGCTGGGTTTATTGATGGGTTAGGGATCGCCCAGACCATGCCATATTTTTCTATAACTGGAATTGGCTTCAAACCGTAATCGTCACGATTTATGCAAGTAAAACCTTCTTCTCCCGGAATATTGCGTAAACGACCGTCCAGTTCGTAACTCCATGCGTGGTATGGGCAGGTGAAGCCTGAGCCACGGGTGCCGGCTCCTTGTGCAACTGGTGCACCACGATGCGCGCAGGCATTGATGAATCCAGACAAATCCCCGTTTTTTTGTCGCACCAGTAACAGCGGTGTGCCGCTAAAGTCTTCGGTTAAGTAATCTCCGGCATTAGCCAACTGGCACGACATGGCCATTAATATTGGGTAGTCGCGGAAAAGTGTCTGCTTCTCTAATTGCAGTCGCTCTGAACTGGCATAAGCTGTAACGGGGTTGGTAAACACCGCATCCGACATTGCTGTAGTACCGTTTACCGAGTATCCGCGAATTTGCGTGATCAAATTTTGCCGTGTTTTAGTTTGCATACTTGCGCCTTGTTGCCGCGTAACTTGGCGATAATACTACTCTTCCAACGGTAAAATTTTAGGCTTCAAACTTGATCGAGATTAGCGTATGTGGGCGCAACAGCCATTTATCTATGCTCCCGTTTGTCCTTATGCCTTCGCTTATAGCTAATTCATGCGATGCAAAATTCTAGAAATTCCTCTTCAATGGACTATTGAACAACTCAGTACGCAGTTATAGTTTAAGAGCACTGGGGAAAGACAGGAGAGCGAAATGAGTAATATTCCAAAAGAATTCGAGCCAAGTTTCATTGCTGAGCAATCGGCAAGTGAACAGCATATGTACCGCGCTGAGGTCAGCTCCAAAGAGCCTATGGCCTCGGTACTGAAAAATAATCCGGAAATTTACTTTGTAACGCCTAAGGGTCGCAAAGATTGGGGTAATTGGGCATTCAAGCCCGGCGCTTATTACGATACGACCATCGGCTCAAAGCACGACTACTGGCGTGATGAAGATTTACCTAAGCCCAGTAAAGACATAGCGAGGCTGCGTAGCGATATGCTGCGTTGGGGCTACTGCAAGGTGGAAGATGGCATGTCGGCAGAGCAGGTAGCGACTATTCGGCAGCGCGTTTTGGATCAAGCCGAAGGCGAAAAGCTGGCAGGCATTGCGCAACGAACACCCAGTGGTCAAAACATTAACTGTTGTGTAAACAAAGGCCGCTGCTTTGAGCTATTTGTTGAACAGCATCCGAGTATCGCTCAGGGTGGCCCGTTAGTTGAGCAACTGGTTACTGAAGCTCTGGGGCCCGGCTGGGTTTGCACGTCACTGATTGCGGCGATTTCGCTAAAAGGCGGTGTGCCTCAAGCGCTCCACCAAGACCAAGGTAATGCGTTGGACTCTCGCAGCCCAATGACCATTAATATTTTAACCGCCATTACTGATGTAGATGAAACTACTGGTGGGACACTTATTATTCCCGGCAGTCATTTAGTTTTGTCCGAGGCTGTTCGCCAGGGCAAGCCCGTTGGTAAGTTACCACCGGCAATTAACCTAGAGGCTAAGGCCGGTACCATGGTGATTACTGATGGTCGCCTATTGCACGGTACCGGCATTAATCACACTGATAATCCGCGTATCGTTATGCTCAATGGCATGCAGCAGCCGTGGCTGCGCCAGCAAGAGAATTGGATGCTCTCCGTGCGCCCTGAAGTATTGCAGCGGGCAAGTGAGAAACTACTGCACAGAATGGGTTATCAGGCCACTACTGGCACGCAAACTAATGAGGGTCATGGTTTTGGTGCTAGAGGATTGCCTGGCGAGGCGGCGGGTGCCACAGTAGACTTTCGCTTGGCTGACGACGTTGGCGAATATCACCGCGTTGGCGAACTGGGTCCTTACTCATCTGAGTCTGAGCTAAATGCTCCCTATACCCTTAGAGAAGTGGTGGGCAGAGCTCGTGCAGGTGGTGTCAGCGCGCCAGTGGGTATTGGCGAGCGCGGGTTGGTGTAATGACCAAGTCCGTCTACCTGCAGGTACGCTAATTGGGTAATAAATTGCCTTTCACTAAAGCTCTCATCCAAAGCGCCTAAATAAAACGCGCAAATGGCAAGGGCTAAAGGAACCCTATAAGTTTGAGCGATGTTTGAGCCGTGGCCGCTCAGTAGGGCGGTGGTACCTGGCTGGCCATACTCGGTGGGTAGTTTAGAGTCTGCCTCTTTCGGGTGGTGGTACGATAAAAGGCAAGCTGGGTGCGCTAGATCAGCTAAGTGCCCACGCATTACGGCCGTCGCCGTAAAAATCCCTCTCGCCCAAGTGTGAATCTATTTCACTAATTTGGCCTCGCTCTTCTAATTTATAAATGACTCGTGTTTACATTTTTATTGACAGGTAGGCTCTCTAATCCAATAATCCCGTTATTCCTACCTTTAATCAGTTTCCTGTGGCCTTGTTGTTAGAAAAGGGTCCCAAAGCCTTCATCAAAATAGAATTGACTATTAGTCTAACATTATTGACATATAGTTATTTATTGCCAATAATCGTCTCAGACATACCGCTTATCTAAAATCTTTAGCTTTTTCGGAATTGTCAAAAAATAGACCGTCGCTCACCTCACTTGGCAGTAATGCCTTTTCTGCCTAACCGGTAGCAGTGGTGGTCGCGGGATTTAACCAAATTATGCAGGAACGAAAAGAGATGAATTTATTACGTAATAGAGCTCGTCAAGCCGGACAGGGCATGACCGAGTACATAATTATTGTTGCCTTGGTCGCTGTTGCAGCGATTTCTGTCTACAACCTATTTGGTGACACTGTGCGTGGCCAAGTGGGCGACCTTGCTGCTGAATTGGGTGGCGGAACTTCTCAAGATCTAGGTAAAACTGCTGGTACTGCTTCTCAAACTGAAGGTGCCCAGGAATATGACCTTGGCTCTTTCCAGCAGGACGAGAAATAAGCAGGTTAACGTTAAGCACTGCTAGATAACTTAGAAAAAGATATATGTTAGAAGTTAGTTCAGAACAACCGGCGCCTAAAGATCAGGCTTTGTCGGTGCCTGGTGCTTCTACGTTTATCGATCGAAATAGTGCGGGAGGCCCTGGCAAACAGTCAGGGCAGGCGATGGTGTTGGGGTTAATGTTCCTTGCGACCGCGCTCATGTTTATGTTGTTTATGTATAATCAAGGACAGTTAACTCGACATCGGGTCCAGTTAGAAAACGCCGCAGATGCGACTGTGTACTCGCAAGCGAAGCTCGCTGCTAGAAATCAAAATTTTATTGCCTATACCAACCGGGCAATGGTCGCCAACGAGGTTTCCATCGGTCAGGTAAACGCCCTCATGTCGTGGTCAGCCCGGTACCGGGACATGTCAAGATACACCCAGTTCCCACTTTACAAAGTACCACTTGGTCCCATACCCGTGACGGTTTCGGATGTTCTTAGCGTTGTGACGTTGCCCTATGTCCTTGCGGGTACTGCTATAAATGCGGCTACGCGTCCATTATCCCTCTATTGGCCAGAGATTATTTCCTATTTTAACAGCGGCATTGGCGTCTTTCAGGGGCTGTTTGCCTTAAGCACTGTGGTCGCACAGTTTGAGGTCAATCAAGACGTCGTCAAGGGCAACCAGCTCGAAAGCGACAACGCTGACATTTATGCACCCTTCATCAGTTTCTATTTTCTGGTGCAAAATACGTTAATGACCTACGCCGGTGACAATTTTGACCCGGGGCCCGCTGTTACAGATTTGGAAGATAGGGTAGGTAAGATAAATCTTGGTGGTGGTTCCACTGCGGGAGAGGTCGTGGGTAGCTACTTTCCCGGCGAGACGATGATTTCGCCGAACTCACCCTCGCGGACTAAGGGCAGTAATGCTGCTGGCACTCTTGCCGCCTATCAATATTACTCAGCCATTGTTAACCGCAATAAAGATCCGTTCACTGATGATCGGCATTGGCGTTTTTGGCAGGAAGTGCCAGACATCATACCGCGTATCAAACTAGATATGGGTATTTTTGCATTGACTATCGACCTTGATCTCACCATCGGAATGGGGGTCAAATCCGACGGCGGCTCCACTTATGGCGCTAATGGGGGGCTAGACTCTGCGAACGACATCAAGAAACTCGGTTGGGCAGCTGTTGATGTGACTTCTTTTGGTGTGGAGATAGGTTTGGGTCTTTTCATCAAGGCTAGGGTTTGTTTTATCTTTGCCTGCAAGAGCTTCACTTTGCTGGATGTCAATGCAATGTTGTCGCTTGGCCTTCCGTTAGGGGCTGGGGGCAGTCAAACGGTCAGTAAAAATCAGTATGCAAAAAAAGTCGTCTCCGATTGGGCTCCCCTAGGGGAAAGGAATGGCAAATACGGCGGGGATCCCAACAATTCATTCAACGATGGGGCTTTTTCTCCCTTCCATACAGTGACGTTGCTCTGGGCCCAGATGCCACAGAACAATATATATGGGCCGCCTAAAAGTGTTAATACTAAGTATAGCGGGCCGCCCATGTTTCTTTCCATGGGCGAAAAGTTCAGAAAATCCCGGCGCAGCTTAGAATATACCGTGGCTCTGGCGATAGACTTAGATGACATCGAAACCAGTGATAATGAGAAAACTTTTAATATCGGTAATTCAGCTAAGACACCAGCGGAGAGCTGGCTAGATGGCAACGAAAAAACAATTAGTTATACACGCTTCGATCTTGATACCTGTGCTAGGACCGAAGAAGCCAGTGCGGAGGGGCTGTGGCAGCAGGGCATTTGGGGTTCTAAACGAGCGATGACGACGATTAGCTCAGCGGAAACCTATTTTTCTAATCCGATGCAATCGTACGCCGATGGGTCAGAAGAACCTGCAAGTTTGTTTAGCCCATTTTGGGAAGCCCGCTTAATCGAGCCGTCTTTCATTCCACAGCTAATTGCTTCTGGGTCGTTACCTTACGACGAGATACTTGGACAAGATGTTCCTGACGATGCTATTGGGGTTACGAAATGGTTGCTTAAGAAGATGGGCGATCAGTTGGTTGACCAAGCCATTTCCTCTGTGAGCGCTGAAATTAAGTATCCGTATAAACCAGTTGTGATTAAACCACTGCAAGCTGCGGGCAATGCAGCCAAGGCTGCAAACAGGAAAGTTGCGGATAAGCTCGCGGACGGTCTGACTCAGTTTGTTGGCGTTGTTGGAGGAGATAACTGTGCGGGCTAGTCTTAAGAGAGCGAACGAAAGTTCCAGATCAATCGGTAAGCAGTCCGGACAGGCTATGTCTGAGTTCTTGGTCACCGTGGCTTTCGCATTCTTACCCCTTTTTGTGCTTGTGCCGACACTGGGCAAAATAATGGATTTACAGTTTCAAAACCAAATGGCCGCGCGCTATGCGGTGTGGGAGCGTACCGTTTGGTTTGACAACTTGTCCGGTGAAAATCGAGACGACTTTGTTGTTAGTGGTAATAAGTGGGAAAGCGTCGCACTGCGCAGTGAGAGTGAAGTGGTGAATTCGCTGAAGAACCGCTTCTTTTTGAATCATTCCTCAGGTCCCATCAGGCCTATTCGCAGTTCTGATGTAAACCTAGGCGGCGGACCTGGCAGTTCTGTTTGGACCTATATGCAAAGCAATAACAGCATGTACGAGTCGACTTCAGTGACTTCGTTTTCTGAGCAAGACACACCAGGGCTTGCTTATGGCGTTACGGAGTTTTTTGCGGACGGTTTGGCTGTTATCAAAAAGCCAATAAACTTTTTGTTAGGTGCCTGTCTCTTATACACATCTGACGCTGC
>CAJXUL010000106.1 GCA_913060615.1 uncultured Gammaproteobacteria bacterium
GGCTCGGAGATGTGTATAAGAGACAGGTTGTTTTATCTTGCGGTCTTTATCGTCGTATTGGCTGCCGTAATCGGCATTCAAAGCTGGGGTAGCGATACGCCAAAGGTCTACGTACCGCATTGGGTACGTTTCGGGCTGATGATTTGGTTTGTATTCTGTGCATGTGCCACCCAACTGTCAGGTAGCGACATTAGACTGCGGCTTTTCTCTGCCATGTTGGCGATTGCAGCAGGCGCTTATGGTATTGGTATACTCAGCGGAGCAGTGCAAACTGGGCTGGGTTGGGTTGAAAATTTTGGGCTAGAAGCCTTTTTGCCGTTGCTTGCATGGCAGTTTTTTAGCTTACTCGCTAGCTCTGAAGATGAACCTACATGGGACCATGCGAGTTTTGGCTTATTTGCCCTTGGCGTGGTTTTGTTCGCCGCGAATGTCTTCGGTGCCCATGACGCCGTTAGAGCTAACGAGAGAGGTATTTACTGGTTCGTTGTCTATACAGGGCTTCTGGTTAGTTTCTGCAACGGCCTGCTATTTAACCGCAAAAACACATTGCCTGAGGCGGCTCGTTTTAGGTTATTCACGCTTGCTCTGAGCCCTGTAGTCGTTGCTGGTTTATTGATTGTTGTCTCCACATTACCGGGCATGGACGGTTGGTTTCAGAAGCCCTGGGTGCGCGCCATTGTGGTACCAATAAGCACACTACTTTTTGCCTTGATACCGACGCTAACTAGTATTGTACTGTTGTTAGAAGATCCTTTTCGGTTTGATTTGTCGCTCCGACTCAAAGAGCGATACCTGACCAGTGTGTTGTTGGTGCAGTTTGTCACATTGAGCCCATTGATCGTTGGCTTGTGGGTTGTGATGGGCAGTCAAGAGGCCGTCTTGGGGGAGTTTTTGTCCAGCGCCAGTGGATTAGTCGTTGGCCTGTGTGTTGTGTTGACGTTCGTCGCTGCCAAATACCAGTCAGCAGCCATAGAGTATTTGCAAAACGCACTCTCCAGATCTAAAGCCAATACCGATCAGGTGATTGCTGAGGTGCTCGATGCACTGCATCCCCAGCCTAAATCTAATGATGAGTTGCATAAGGTTTTTGGCCTAATTTCTGCTGCACTGGCTCGGCACCTTAACCTTTCACGAGTGTATTTTTTTGTGCAGAGTGATGATGCCACGTTGCAAAGTTTGATTCCGGGCGTGCGTTCAATTCCAAGTCAATCTGTGGTCCTGAATAGACTGCGCAATTCACCTGAAAATTTACTCTACAGCAAGCAGGTAGCAATGGATCTGCCTGAGTTTGAGCGGATTTGGCTGGCTGATTATGACGTGGACTTGTTGCTTGAAGCTGCTACTGCGCCAAACAAAGTTGTTGTGCTCTTAGGTGCTCGGCTGGGCGGCGATAAGATGGCGCGACGAGAAATTGACCTTGTTCGGGCTATTGCGTTGATTCTTATTAGGTACCTTGTGCTAGGAACAGTCGATGAAAGTCCTTATGCGAATTCTCACTCGGACAAGTATTGCGCTACCTGCTGGCGAATTAATGCTGTAGACGAGTGTAATAAGGATGAGCACCTGATCTGCGCACTGCCCATTCCAAATCATTTTCTCGGCAAGTATGTTTTTGATCGAGTCGTCGGTCAGGGCGGAGCTGGGCTGGTGTTGTTGGCCAAGGATCAAGTACTTAATCGACCAGTAGCCCTGAAAATACTGCCAAAACAGAACCCGGAACAAGTGAAGCGTTTGCATAACGAAGCGAAGGTGATTGCAGGTGTTTGTCATCCGAATTTGGCTGAGATTCACTCCTTTGAGTCTTGGCAAGGAAGCCCCGTGGTCGTCATGGAATACTTCGGTGGCGGCACGCTGGACCAGATGCTGGAACAGGGGCCGTTGTCTGAAGAGTTGGTACTTACATTAGCTAAACAGTTGATCAGCGCGATAGCGCATATTCACAGCAGCGGTTACGTGCACGGGGATATCAAGCCTGCCAATATCGGGGTGGTTAACAGTCGTTGGGTTAAGCTTTTGGACTTTGGCACGGCGCGGTTGCTTGAACAAAAGGTTTCTTCCACTGGCGGTGGTTCGCCAGCCTATATGTCTGCCGATGCGATCAAAGCTCAGCCCCTGGATTTGCGCACAGATATGTGGGCTTTGGGTGTGACGCTTTTAGAGTCTCTCTGTGGTTACAACCTATTTCAGCGGGCAACGGTGAATGAGACCTATGCAGCAGTTTTAGCGACCACAGAACTAGATGTCGATGCGCTAGTTCCGGAAATTTCAGTGGACCTTAAGCGCATTCTTTCCCGGTGCTTGAGTAAGTCCCTGGCGTTGGGGTTTACCAGTACCGAAGAAATTGAAAGGGAGATTGAAAATATTGGCACGTAGTTTGCTTGTTACGTTGTTACCCAAAACTGTAAAAAGGAAATTGATATGACGGATTGTATTGTGATTTCACCAGATGATTTTGACAAAATTGTCGCGCACTCTTGGCTGCATGTAGGTATTGGTGCAGGCGTGGCATTAGAGGAAGGCTGTTATGGCCATGCCGTAAAGAAATACAGACAATTTGTTTGTGCCAATGCTCATAAGCTAATCGATTTCGAAAGCGATGTAGCTAAGAGGTCATATAAGTGTGCTGTGCAGGTTGGTAGAGTTGCCAAGGCTATTTCTGGTGAGGGTATTGTCAAGGCTGAAGCCTTTGAAATGGCCTGCGGTATTCTGGAGACCCAAGCAGCTGCGGCAGGGGTCAAGGGTATGTTTTGCTCGGGCACATTACTGGCAGAAACATAAGAAACTTGCTAAGGAAGTGGGTGCTCTGCACTACGGTTTAGCTTAATAGCTTAATAGCTTAATAGCTTAATAGCTTTAGACCTAGTGATCTAACTTTGGTGAGGGAAACGCCAGTTCGTTAAGTATTTTGCGGGCTGGGAGTCACCGCTACCATATTACTCGCTAACGACACGGGCCAAGCCTTCGTTGCTGGCGAGTTTTTTCTTTTTGGTTACGCCCCGTGAAGGCGCCAAACCATGCTCCATACGTTGCCGCCATTTTTCGGTAAATAATGCTGGCTTGGGTGTGAGGGTGTGAGGGTGTGAGGATTTGCGGATCGGCTGTCATGAGGTTTCTTTGCAGTCATGCAAGTTCTAAAAGACCTAATGCCGTATACTCTAGCTCGTTTTGGCTTTCTTCGATTATCCGGTCCTAGAAACCTCTAAAGAACCTAAATATATGGCTTTAGACTGGGCGATTAAACCCATTGCCTAATTCTGCATCATACCCACATAGGCAAAAAATATGACCACGCTAGCTACCACTTCAAATACATCTAAAAGTGACCAACCACCAGTAGGGTATCGCGTAGTGGAAATTTCTCGAGAGCCAGTTGAATTGTATAAGATTTTGAAATTTGAAGGTCTTGCTGAAAGCGGCGGTCATGCCAAAGCTGCCGTTGCTGCTGGCGAGGTACACGTTAACGGTAAGGTTGAATTGCAAAAGCGCAAAAAGATTGTTTCTGGTGATACCATCGAGGTCGGCGATGAGAAAATTTCTATTCAATTTGTAGCACCTGCCGAAACAGGCGAGGCCGACCTGTAAACATCGTTCACAGCCGCGCTTCCGGGCTAAAAGACCTAGAAGACTGAAACACTAAACACTAAACACTAAACACTAAACACTAAACACTAAACTAAAAGACAAAAACGCGGTGAAGGCTTGGGCCTCTCTCATGCGCAAATGCTAAAAGGACTAACGCTACAGTGAAATCTAACGATTGCTTGCGACGAATTCGTTACATACTCGACCTTAATGACAAAAAAATGATTGGCATGTTTGCTGAGGCTGGTGTTGAAGTTACGCGAACTCAGACCAGTGCGTGGCTGAAGAAAGATGACGACCCTGACTATGAAGAATGCAGCGACGTTATGTTTGCGACTTTTTTGAATGGGCTGATCAATCAAAAGCGTGGTAAAAAAGATGGCCCTCAAATGCCGCCGGAAGAAAGCCTGAATAACAATGCGGTTTTTAGAAAGCTCAAAATTGCTTTTAATTTGCAGGCTGAAGACATTTTAGCGACGCTTGCATTAGCCGACTTTTACATCAGCAAGCACGAGCTTTCCGCATTCTTTCGGCGTTCTGACAGCCGCCATTATCGGGCATGCAAAGACCAGATTTTGCGTAACTTCTTACATGGTATGCAGATAAAGATGCGTGGTGAAAGCCAGGCTAAAAGCGAAGAAGAAATTGCCGAAGATGCCAGCGTTGATTCTAAATCTCCTTGGAATCGTTCCAAGTAGTACGATCGTAATTTTCGGGTCCTAAGCCCCAAGGTCGGTTCACATGCTAAACCTCAGGAAATTACGCCGGGGTTGTCCTAGGTCTCCTCGCTGGCAGACTCATTAAGAAGCTCGCTGGCTTTAAAGCAAAATTTTCAGGCTCTTGTGGTCTCCTAATCTCTGCCGTTTTCTCAGGATTGCCGTTGAAAGGAAAAAATCTTTTTTCTCCTTTCAAGCGCTCCCGCTAACTTGTCAGTATTCAAAAGAGGGTTAGCGTGCAGTTTAAATTAATGACGACCATTACAAGTTGCTGCATAATCCAAGACTGTTTTTAAGGAGGGTCGTTATGCGTGCAAGAAAAATCCTATGGGGACTGCCTTTGCTGGGCTATTTGCTCTTCAGCTTTTGGTACACCAACACGAGCGGGCCATTGTCCGCTGCTGAGGTCGAACATTATCTTGGGAAAATGCAAGCGCTTGGTCGTAATGACGAGTCGCTGGATCGGCTGCGTTTGTTTTTGCAGTCAGATACCGGCAACCAATTTCTGATGGTCAACAATCTCGATATGAACGAGACGCCTAGGGATGTTGCGGGTGCGCGGCCGGGTGAATCAAGTGATCAGATAATGGACAGGTACATGGAGCATATGTATCCCGCTTTATTTGCCCGCGCCAGCCATCCCGTATTTTTTGGCAATGCGGTACATACCTCTTTAGACGTGGTCGGCATCCAAAACGCTGAAGTCTGGGACCGTGCCGCGATGGTTAGGTATCGCAGTCGGCGGGACTTAATGGATATCACCTCAAATCCAGCTTTTGCTGGGAAACACCACTTCAAACTTGCGGCTTTAACTAAAACCATTGCTTACCCTATTGAAAGCCAACTATACCTCTCTGATCCGCGGTTTCTATTGGCGTTAATTCTCCTGTGCATAACCGCCCTAAGCGATATTGCTCTATTCGGTAGGCGTCGTTAAGTATCTATTGCCGCTATAGGCTTATTACTAGGTGGCATAGCGGCCACCTTTCTATGAGTAAATCCCACCCGTAAAGAGTGCAATGTGAGTGCGCTTTGTTCTTTCGCAAACCGCCCCTGACGTTCCTTCCTTTGTCTATTGAAGTCCTGCAATGAAGCTGTTTTTGTGGCGAAACATTTCACGCAAAGGAGTTGGTGAACTTTGTTGGATCGTGTCCAATGCATGATAGTATTTGTTCATCGCCTGCGGCAATTTAAGATTTGTTACCATCAACATTCTTATGATTTTAGAATGTGCTGTTTGCACTTTTTACGTTCTTGGGTTTTGTTGTCTTGATGAAAGCACGAAACGAAGGTCGTGAAGTGAAGACACGAAGCGAAAGTACAAATTAATCGCGGGACTTAGATTAGGGAAAGAAGTGCATCTTATTCTGGATGTTCTTTAGAGGTATTCAACATAGGTAGGAGGGGTCTTAATAATGAGATACGAAACACCGGCGTCGGCGAAAGAAGCTGCCGGCTTGCTAAAGAAAGAGAAAGGCGCAGCTTTTCTTTTAGCGGGCGGAACAGATTTACTCGTCAAATTAAAAATGGGCATCGTCGAACCAGATCTAGTGGTCGATATAAAGCGCATTCCAAAAATTTCAGACATTCAGTCATCTGCCAAAGGTTTCACCATTGGTGCAGCCGTATCTGGCGCAGAGTTAGGCGAACACGCTGGGCTGAAAAAAGCTTGGCCTGGTGTTGTTGAAGCCGCCAATCTGATCGGTTCTGATCAAATTCAAGGTCGAGCTACACTACCTGGCAACTTGTGTAATGCCTCCCCAGCCGCTGACAGTGTGCCCGCTCTTATTGCTGCCGGTGCTAAGGCCATAGTGGTTGGTCCACTGAAAAAGCGTACTGTGCCAGTAGAAAAAATCATGATTGGCCCCGGTAAAACTTCACTGGCTAAAGGCGAACTGATTGAGGCCATTACCTTGCCTAAGGCCGAACCCCGTTCAGGCGACGCCTATTTGCGTTTCACGCCAAGAACTGAAATGGACATTGCCGTTGTAGGTATAGCCATTAGTTTGAAGTTAGAACGTGGTGTCATTAAGAAGGCACGCGTGGTACTTGGCGCTGTTGCGCCCACGGCGATTGTTGTTGCCGCTGCTGCTAAAGCAATTATAGGCAGCAAGTTAGATGATAAAGCATTAGATAAGTTAGCTGCTGCTTGTAGCGCTGCTTGTAACCCCATTGATGACAAGCGCGGAACCATTGAGTACCGAGTGCGCGTTGCGGGCGTGTTGGCGAAGCGGGCTGCAAAAGTAGCATTTCAAAGAGCGGGAGGTTCACTGTGAGTAAATCCACTTTAGTTTCTACAACTGTTAATGGCGATGCAGTGGAATTTGCCTGTCCTACAGATGAGAGTTTGATGACAGCGCTGCGAGACCGTGTAGGTCTTACCGGCGTTAAAGAAGGGTGTGGTACCGGCGACTGTGGCGCTTGTAGCATCTCACTAGATGGCCGGCTGGTCTGTTCTTGCATCGTCTTGGGTGTCGAGGCAGAAGGCCGCTCAATTGAGACCGTTGAAGGTCTTTCTCAAAATGGGGTTTTGCACCCTTTGCAACAGAACTTTATTGATCATGCAGCGTTGCAATGTGGCATTTGTACCCCTGGATTTTTGATCGCAGCGAAAGCGTTGTTAGATCGCAATCCTAATCCAGACGAAAGCGAAATTCGTTATGCCCTAGCTGGCAATCTGTGTCGTTGTACTGGCTACGATAAAATCGTACGCGCAGTGCAGGCAACAGCGAAAGACATGCGCAAAAAAGGTCGCAGCTAGAGAAAATATTTAAGCTCAAAGCAGGAAGAACAATGGCTCACAATAATAGTTATGTAGATAAAAAGTTTAATGTTGTTGGAACACGTTTTAACCGTCCCGATGGCATTGATAAAGTAACCGGCAAGGCACGTTATGGCGCTGACGCAAGTGCACCGGGGCAGTTGGTAGGTAAGGTTTTACGCTCACCTCATGCCCACGCGCAAATCCTTAAAATCAACACTTCTAAAGCTGAAAAGCTTCAGGGTGTGAAGTCGATCATCACCTTTGAAGATCTGCCCGACCTTACTGGTGCAGATCAAGGCATGGCAGATATTCTGGAAAACTGCATGGCACGTGGTCGTGCACTGTATGACGGCCACGCAGTAGCCGCCGTTGCAGCGATTGATGAACAAACTGCAGCCAAGGCGCTGAAACTGATTGAAGTGAAGTACAAAAAGCTACCTCACGTTACTGATGTAGACGAGGCGATGTTGCCTACTGCGCCAATTATTCATGAGCGCATATTTACGCGTGGTGTAGAGCCAAAGCCGACTAAGCCATCGAATATCAGCAGTCGTACTGAGATGGGTAATGGTGACGTAGATGCAGGTTTTGCAGCAGCCGATGTCATCATTGAACATAGCTTTAAGACAGAACAGACTCACCAAGGTTATATCGAGCCCCATGCATGCTTGGCGTCGGTTAACCCGGACGGTACAGCTGAACTATGGGTAACCACTCAAGGGCATTTTGTATTCCGTAATGTTTGCGCTGGTTTGCTCGGTTTAGATATTGCCAAACTCAAAGTAACTTCGTCTGAAATTGGCGGTGGATTTGGCGGTAAGACTCACGTTTGGGTTGAACCTGTAGCCCTTGCTCTGTCGCGTAAAGCGAACCGTCCCGTGAAAATGGTCATGTCCAGAGACGAAGTATTTCGTGCAACAGGTCCTACTTCTTCGACTTCAATCGACGTCAAACTCGGTGCGAAGAAAAACGGCGAGATTACTGCTGCGGTTGCAGAGTTGCGCTACCAAGGTGGTGCATTTCCCGGCAATTGGGCAATGCTTGGTTGCATGACCGCGTTCGCTTGTTACGACATCAAAAACAATAAATCCATTGGTTGGGATGTGCTGGTAAACCGTCCTAAAGTTGCCGCTTATAGAGCGCCTTCGGCGCCCATGGCTGCCTTTGCTGTAGAAAGCGCTATGGACATGCTTGCCAAAGAGTTACGCATGAAGGCCATAGATCTGCGCCTGAAGAATGTTGCTCGTGAAGGCACTTTGGCACCCTATGGACCTACTTATGGACCGATTGGTATTGAGGCCACCCTCAAAGCAGTCAAAGCTCACCCGCACATGCGCGCTAAGTTAAAGCCAAATCAGGGTCGCGGAGTGGCTTGTGGTTTTTGGTTCAACATTGGTGGACAGACGTCTACAGACTTGAACATTGGTGTTGACGGCACTGTGAATTTGGCCGTGGGTACTGTGGACGTAGGTGGTTCTAGGTCTTCTCTAGCAATGATTGCTGCAGAAGAATTGGGTATCGACTACGAAAACGTTAAAGCCAATATCGCTGACACCACATCACTGGGTCATAACGACATGACAGAGGGCAGCCGGGGTACTTTCTCTTCTGGTATGGCCACCATTTATGCTGCTCGTGAAGCGATCGAAGTGCTCAAGCAACGTGCAGCCAAAACGTGGGGTATTCCGCTAGAGGATGTTTCTTGGGAAGAAGGTCACGCGGTAGCAACAGGCAAGGGCCATGGTAATTTGCCTAAGCTTTCTTTGCGCGAAATTGCTGCCAAGTCTGGTCGTACTGGTGGGCCTATTGCAGGCCACAACGAAGTAACTGCTGATGGAGCGGGTATGGGATTTGCCAGCCACATTTGTGATGTGGAAGTTGATCCAGAAACAGGTCGAAGCACTATTGTGCGTTACACCGTTGTGCAGGATGCTGGTAAAGCCATTAACCCTGACTATGTAGAAGGTCAGTTCCAAGGTGGTGCAACACAAGGCATTGGTTGGGCTCTCAATGAAGAGTACATTTATGGCGAAGATGGTCGTTTGCAGAATCCTGGTTTTCTAGATTATAGAATTCCTGTGTGTTCTGACTTGCCATTTATCGACACCCAGATCCTTGAAATTCCTAACCCCAACCACCCTTATGGGGTGCGTGGTGTTGGTGAAACATCTATCGTGCCGCCTTTGGCTGCTGTAGGTAATGCCATTGCCAATGCAACAGGTGTGCGGATGGGCCATGCGCCTATGTCGCCACCACGCGTTTTGGCGGCATTAGACGCTTTGGATGCGGGTTAGTTTAAGTAGTTCCTTCCGCGTCGGTAACGACGCGGAGGCAACCTTAGAGGTTGATGCCGAAACAATTGCGCAATTGATGGCGTCTCTTGCAGACAAGTTTCCAAATCTTCGGGAAGTCTTGTCTAGTGATGTGGCAGTATCAATCGACGGGCAAATCTATCGTGATGATTGGACCCAAACTATTCCCAGTGGCGCCGAGGTGTATCTTATACCTAGAATAGAAGGGGGCTAGGCAAGCTAGTTCTCCAGTTCTGTTTCTCAGTCCTTTGCCAATTCTTTTTCTAAAAATAGCTCTCAGTTTGTATTTCCTCCATGCCTTTAGTTGCACTCGGCACCATTTACAAAAATGATTTTACATGCCCGGCTTTTATCGTCTGCGCAATCATATTTGCGCAGGTAAGAACTATATTCCCAGCGAATAATATGGGTACAATTAAGACCCCTTGTTGCTAGAAGACGAACAGTGGCCGATAGCCTTAGAGATCAATTAGTAAAAGCCGGATTGGCTACCAGTGCTCAAGCGAAGAAAGCAGAGCGTTCAGGCCGAGCGGTGGAAACAGCCAAACGTCACGATAAAGCCAAAGACAAAACTAAAGGCAAGAGTGAGCCTACTTCGCAAACACAACAAGTTAAGGCTAAGGCAGCGCAGCAACGTGCTGAAAAAGCCGCTCGTGATAAAGCCATTGCCCAAGTGCGCAACGCCAAAAGTGAAGCCAAAGCCAAGCAAGCCCAGGTGCGTCAGTTAATAGCCCAGAATGATCAGCGTACTAAGGTCAGTGA
>CAJXUL010000107.1 GCA_913060615.1 uncultured Gammaproteobacteria bacterium
ACGAGATAGGAGTCCGTCTCGTGGGCTCGGAGATGTGTATAAGAGACAGCTGCATATTTATACGCATTTATCGGCGTATCTTCTCAACTGATCTTTTATGTCTTCCGCGCGCACATATTCGTTTTGTTCCCGAAGCGCGTGTTAATCGTAAAGGTGGCAAGCGACTTGTCTGTTTTCGTCGAAATGTTCGCCGGTCGCAGCAACTGTCGGCTTTTTCAATAGTGGTGTAATTTGCTTACATACGGGCATTGCCTGGGGGCATCTATTGGCGAAGCGACACCCAGCAGGAATATTCACCGGCGAGGGAATTTCACCTTGAATGGTGGTAGATATTCGCTGCCTTTCGCTACGCGGATCTGCTTCAGGGTTTGAGGCAATCAGAGTCTTTGTATAAGGGTGCATGGGCTTAAAGAAAACTTCGTCAGCATCGCCGACTTCCACTATGCCACCCAAGTACATTACGGCCATACGATCGCTGATGTAGCGCACCATAGATAAATCATGGGCAATAAACAGCAGCGTTAAGCCCATTGATTGCTTTAGTTCCGCCAACAAGTTCACAACTTGAGCTTGAACTGAAACATCTAGTGCAGAAATGGGTTCATCACAGACTACAAAATCTGGTTCTAAAATGAGCGCACGAGCAATACCAATGCGTTGTCGCTGCCCCCCGGAAAACTCGTGCGGGTAACGTGACATATGGTCGGCGCTGAGTCCCACCAATGAAAGCCAATGAGCCACGCGTTGGTTAACCTCGTTGGCTCCCAGTGCCCTGTTTAGTTTTAGACCTTCACCAATAATTTCGCCTACGGTCATGCGCGGATTCAGTGATGAATAAGGGTCTTGGAAGATCATTTGCATGGTTTTGGCGTGTTTTTGAAAGTCTCGGCTACGATACTTTTGCGGCAGTCGTTCTCCGGCGAAGGAAACATTCCCGGAGGTTTTGTTATGCAGGCCTAGCACCGCTTTGCCGAGCGTAGATTTACCCGATCCGCTCTCGCCAACTAAACCGACCACTTCTTTGCTGTGAATGCTAAGGCTGACGTCGTCTACGGCGTGAACAATTTGGCCCTGGCCTAAATCAAAGTATTTGACCAGATTGCTAATTTCTACCAATGGAGTCATTGGGTTTTTCCTTCTTGGTCTACCGACCTTCCCGTATCTGTGGAAGAGGGTCGAAAGTAAAGACCTTGGGGTCGCAATTCGCTGTCAGGGTGGTGTAACCAACAACGGGACCAGTGATCATTAGACATCGATTCGATGGCAGGCGGGCGTTGGTCACATACCTGCATAGCGTTAGGACAGCGTGGATGATAGCTGCACCCTTTAGGGGGGCTGAATAAATCCGGCGGTGAGCCTTCAATGGCGGTAAGGCTATGATTGTTGTTCGGACTATTGGTGGGCATGGCACCACGCAAACCTAAGGTATAAGGGTGCGCTGAATGATAAAAAATATCATCTACAGGGCCTTTCTCAACCACTTGGCCAGCATACATAACCAACACTTCGTCAGCCATTCTGGCGACTACGCCCAGATCGTGGGTGATCAGAATAATGGCCATATCCGTTTCTTGCTGTAGGTCTTTGAGCAGGTCGAGAATTTGCGCCTGAATAGTCACGTCTAGCGCTGTGGTGGGCTCGTCAGCAATAAGCATAGCTGGTTCACAGGCGATAGCCATGGCAATCATGGCACGTTGCAGCATGCCGCCAGAGAACTCAAACGGATACTGTTTAGCGCGTTTTTGCGCTTCGGGTATCTTCGTCATCTCCAACAGTTCTATGGCTCGGGTAAACGCACGTCTACGGCTATAGCCCCGGTGTACTTCCAAAGTTTCAGCTATTTGACTACCGATGTTCATGGTGGGGTTGAGAGAAGTCATAGGGTCTTGGAAGATCATGCTGACCTTGTTACCGCGAATATCCTGACCATCTATAAACTTGCTAGACAAAATGTCGTGGCCCATAAGTTCTGCGGAACCCTGGGTGATTTGTCCCGGCGGCATCGGTATAAGGCCCATCAAGCTTTGTACCGTGACAGATTTGCCACAACCTGATTCGCCTACTATTGCCAAGGTCTCGCCCGCGTTGACATCAAAGCTGACGCCTCTCACCGCATGTACTGTGCCTCCGTAAGTGGCAAATTCTACATGCAGATCTTCTACTGTTAATAAAGGCTTAGTCATGGCTATTCTCTATTGCGCATACGAGCGTCTAAGGCATCTCTTAGACCGTCGCCAAGAAGATTAAACGCCAGTACCGTGATGCTGATAAATAGGGCAGGGAAAAACAGTTCGTGGGGCCTGGTCAGCATAGACTTAATGCCGTCGTTACACATTGAACCCCATGAAGGAGTTGGCGGCGCTACCCCCATGCCAATAAATGACAAAAATGCTTCGGTGAAAATTGCGCTAGGCACTTGGAAGGTAATCGTCACCAAAATCACACCCATGGTATTGGGGATCATGTGCCGAAGCACTAGGTAGTTTGTACTTGCGCCTAGTAACTTCGAGGCGTTGATGTAACCTTCTTCACGAATTTGCAAAATTTGCCCGCGCACTAGTCGAGCAGGTGCTGGCCAAAGCAAGATAACCATAGCAACTAACATGGGCAGTACGCCGCTTTCTCCTGGCCCAATGCCAAAGATGACCTTGAGTAATATCATGAAAAGTAAAAACGGTAGGGCTACAGCAAAGTCTGCGAAGCGCATCATCAGTTGATCTACTGCACCGCCTAAAAAGCCAGCAATGCTGCCGTAAATGACGCCCAAAAGCACGTAGAGTAGTGGTGCAAAAATGCCAATGAATAGCGACACCTGACCGCCGTAGATTAGTCTCGCCAACATATCTCTGCCTAAATAGTCGGTGCCGAAAGGGTGTAGGGCGAGTTTGATTTGGTCGCCCTCGGCTACTGTTTTATTTTGAGTTAAACCGCGCTTTTGCGCTTCGAGCATGGTGATCACTCGCTTAACTGATATTTGAATAGTGGTGGACTGATCGGTTTCGACGCCTTGTTTGTCCAGTGCCACCACAGTGTAGTAGTAGTCGGTGGGTTGCAGGTCGAGTCGATCTTCAAAATAGTGGTTTTGTGTTTCCATTAGCGGCAGGCCAAAAGCGTCGCCTACGTTGAGGGCAAACAGGGTGCGGTAAATTTTGTAACCGTAATTGGTTTGCCCAGCTCCTAGCCCGGTTTCTTGCCAAGCCAGTCGCACTGCTTGACTGGTTGCATCACCAACCAGCACGAGGCCTAGCGGATTGTCGTCAGCGTAAATCACATCACTAGTAGGTCCGTACCAAGGTTGATATGCAGGCGCGATGGTGACATTGCGGTCCGCGCCAGGGGCCATGCCGATCTGATCCAAGTCCTGAGCGGATGGATCAATGGTCCAAAGGTGGGGTCCAGCTAAGGTGAATGTAATTAAGCCAAAAATTAGATAGAGCGAAAATAGCGCGCGTTTGTTTTCCTTCAGACGTCGCCAAGCGTCTTGCCAATAAGACATTGCTGGGCGCGTAATGACATCCGCTGTTTGGTGCTTGGGTTTTGGCGCGAAGTCGCTGGCGCTAGGTTGCCATGATGTATCTGTTTGTTCGCTCATGGGTTTATCCTCACCCGCGGGTCAATCCAGCCGTAGAGTAGATCCACTAGGATGACCATGAACACTAGAAAGGCGCCGTAAAATACGGTGGTGCCCATAATCACGGTATAGTCCAATTGTTGTATGGCCTCTACAAAGTAGCGGCCTAGACCTGGAATGGCGAAAACAATTTCAACCACAAAGCCGCCAGTGGTGATGCCTGCTATGGCTGGGCCGAGTACTGTAACCACCGGCAATATGGCGTTACGCAGTTGGTGGCGACTAAAGATGCGTGTTTTTGGCAGCCCTTTAGATTGCGCTGTGCGTATGTAATCTGTGTTAACAATTTCTAGCATAGACGAGCGCATGAGGCGAGTGAGATAAGCCATAGTAGATAGCCCCAATACCATGGCGGGCACAATCATATGCCACACCGTGCCCCACCCACCCACGGGTAATATCGTGGTGCCAGCGAAGGCATTGATGTTGACCAGAAACATCTGACTTATGGCTGCGACAACAAAGCTGGGTACAGATATGCCCAATATAACTAAAAACATAATAACGCTGTCAGGCCAGCGGTTGCGATATAGGGCTGTGAGTGCACCCCATAAAATGCCGCCAAGGGCTGCAAAGACAATAGCTAGAATGCCTAAGATCGCGGAAATGGGAAAATGCTCTTTGATGATGTCGTTAACCTGGCGGTTTTCCTGGGTGAACGAAATACCAAAGTCGCCTTGGGAAATGTTCTTTAAGTAGATGGCGTACTGGGTGATTAGCGGTTTATCGAGACCGTATTTGGCCTCCAAATTTGCGCGAATCTGCGCCGTCGTAGACTTGTCATTAGACAGCGGGTCGCCAGGAACTGCGTGCATGCCAAAGAAAGTTGCGGTGGCAATAAACCATACTGTGAGCACGCCAAGGACCAATCGCTTTAAGGTGTAACGCAACATCAGTTCAATGGTCCTAGGAGAATTTGCATGGGTAATGGCATTTGCATAGGGCTACGCAGTTTAAGCATCTGGATCAATGTAGGCATAGGTATAGTCGGTTTCAGCGCCAATGACACGGCGTTTCACACCCTTCAACTGCGGGTGCACCACATAGGTCACCCCGCGCTCATACATGGGTAGAATTACCACGTCGTCGAAAATTTGTTGTTGAATGGCGCCAAAGGCCTGCATGCGGTCTGGGGTTGCCGTGGCGTTTTGGGCAGTATTGATGAGGGCATCCATTTTTGCGCTGCTGTATCTGCCGCGGTTGTTTAAATTCCACGAGGCAAAGAGGTCGCCGTAGGTCAGCGGATCATTGTAGTCTGGGCCCCAACCACCGAGTAATAAACCAAACTCCCCCGCACCCATTTTAGCCAACCGCTGTTTGAAAATTTGTTTATCTATTTTAATTGTTAGGCCTAGTGTTTGTTTTAACACCTCTTGTAGCCATTCGGATTGAATGTTGGAAACTGGGTTATCACTGGTCAGCAGGGTAATTTCTGGGAACTCAGCCAAACCTAATTCTTCTTGGGCCAGCGCCAAGTAGGCCTTAGCCTTAGTGCTATTAACATTGACAGTGCTGGCCGGATACTCTTCGCGTAGGGTTTTTTCTACACCTATTAGCCAGTCGGGGAACAAGGATTTGCCTGGCAAGTATCCTGGTAGCTTAGTCACCTTGTAGACCAGTTCTTCCATATCTAGGACATGCTGGATAGCTTTGCGAAAGTTTAAGTTGCGACTAAGGCGACCTTCGCGGTGATTGAACTCTAAATAGAATACTGTGCCGTCTGCAAAACGCCGAATGGGCCATTTTAAGCGTAAGGCCTCGGTGAGGTTTTCTGCTTGGAGTCGCGCTAGAGCAATTCTTTCGTCCTTGAAGAAATTCAAAGTCGCGGTGGCGTCGGAGGTTATGTAAGCAAAATTAATTTGCGCGAGTTTGCCGCGGTTGTTGTCCCAATAGTGAGGGTTGCGCTCCAACAACATGCTTGCGCCATGTACCCAACTCTTAATAACATAGGGGCCGCTATACAGCAGGTCTTTGGCATCGGCGCCAAATCGCCCTTGGGTTGCGTTATAAAAATCTTCACGAACAGGCAAAAATGTCGGAAATACCACCATTTTGTCGAAAAAAGCAATCGGGCGGGACAATGCCACTACTAAAGTGTGTGGGTCTGGTGCATTAACACCTAAGGCGCTGGCAGGCAATTCGCCACGGTTAATAGCTTCGGCGTTTTCTATTGGATAAAGCAGAGAGGCATATTCAGAACCGGTTTCTGGTTTTAGCGCTAGCTGCCAGGCGAAGATAAAGTCTGCGGCTGTAATAGGTTTGCCGTCACTCCATTTGGCGTCCTTACGCAGCCAAAAGGTGGCATGGGTGGGCGAGACTTCCCAGCGCTCAGCTATAGCTGGGCTAAGGCGGTCTTGCAGATCCATCCGCAGCAAGCCTTCCATAATATGACCTAGTACTAACCCAGATGTCGAATCTGTGGCTTTGCTTGAATCTAATTGAGGGGGTTCTTCTCTAAGCACAGCGGAAATGCTGTTATTGGCAAAGTCCACGGCTTGAGCTTCTTGGGTGGCAGTGCCCATAAGGCCAGCCAGTTGATTCAGTGCGAAGAGCAATCCAGCGACAAGGACGATTGCGATAAAAAAATACAGACCTAATTGGCGACTCAATGAGTTGGCGCTGGTAGCGGATTTTTGTGGCGATTTAGAGCTCATACTTTTTCGTTAATTCGTAATCATTGAGTTATTGGCTTGGTCTTTAGAGGCTTTAGCCATCGCGCTGCTTCAACGCCATATTCTAATAGCCATCGAGCCTATGTGTATTGCAAAAAATCACTTATTTGGAAAATATCAGAAGACTACAGACCAAGTGTCAGATTCGGTCTGAGCTTTTGCTAGCAGTAGTCGTTTGAGTGACTAAATGTGAGGGTGTATTAAGCGATCTGCTTGAGAAGGTTGCTCACTACACGCTCTAAGTGCATGAGCGAATTACACTCTTCTACTTGATGTGAGTAGGCACCGTACTTGCGCATCTCTGAGTCGCCGGTATTCCATGCGAGTTTGGCTTCAGGGTTGAGCCAAATTACGCGCTTGGAGCGATCGTATATTTCTTTCAACACTTCAGCATGCGCCTCGCCATGATTATTTCTAGCATCGCCTAAAATGATGATGGTGGTGCGATTGTCTACATCGTCTAGGCAGTTCTTTTTGAAATCTAACAACGCTTGGCCATAGTCTGTGGAGCCACCGCCGTAATCACGGAGGGTTTTAGCTATGGCGTCTTCAATTTTGTTACGGTTAAACAATTCAGTAACTTCGGCCAAGTCCGAGGAAAAGGCAAAGCTGCGTACCTTGGGCATGACTTCATCTAAGCTGTAGAGAAACATCAGCATGAAGCGAGCGTAGTTGGCCACCGATCCTGAAACGTCGCAAATGGCGAATACTTTAGGCCGATCAACTTTCACGGATTTCCAATGTAGATCAAAGATGGCGCCGTCATAAGACATGTTGTGGCGTAGGGTACGCGGCACATTCAGTGCGCCGCGTTTGAATACCTTTTTACGTCGGCTATGTAAGGCGCTGAGTTTTTTTGCCATCTTATAAACAATTTCTTGAATCAGACGGAAATTACGATGCTCTACATTGGACAGTTTGATTTTGCGTAAGAGCTCTTCACGAAGACGCTTGCCAGTCACGTCTGCATTTAGAAGAAACTGCTTCTCAACATAATCTCTCGTTTGTTCGCGTAAAAAGTCTCTGCGTGCTTTCAGTTGTTGGCCTAGTCTACGGGCTGGTACCTGAGGTGATGTGCGCAGGTCACCTATTTCTCTGTTTAGATCGGGCAGTCCCATGGCATCCATAATGCGTCGGGAGTAGAGGCCTTTTTGGGTGAAAATCTTGATGTCACGAACATTGGTTTCTTCGCCCGCAGCAGCCATGGCCATACTCAGTTCAACACGGTCGTTGGACATAAGCAGTTGACCCAGTGCTGATTTCGGATCGGTGATTTCACCTGGGCCTAAATCAGTTTCTTCCTCTTCTTCGTAAAGGTTATTTTTCTTTGCTTTAGATTTGGATTTTTTCTTTTTGCCTTTTGGCTCTTCACCACTGGAGCCGCCGCCTTCGCCGTCTCCTGACTCGCCCTCTTCGCCCTCGCGCTCCTCGGATTGATCGCCACCCAAGTCGCTTTCGGATTGCTCTCCGCGAACATCTTGGAAGTCGAAAAACTGATCGAAGCAAGCATCGAAGGTGTCTTTTTCATCCACAGTTTTGGGTAAAACCGTCGCCAAGGAGCGCTTCAAAAACGCTTTGTCTCGATAACCCACCAGCTCTACGGCGCCCAGCGCGTCTAGGGTCTCGGCAGTAGATACGCGCACGTCTGCATTACGCAGTGCGCGAATGAAATTGCTGATGGTTCGATCCATAGTCATATTATTATCCCTGTCTAAGTAGTGCTGGCTACTTAGTGATCCTTGCAGTGATTGAATTCACTTCGCTCGTCACATTCTCTATGTCTTCTTGGAATTTAAGAATGACATTTAAGGTGTCTGTGACCATTTTAGGATCTAAGGCTTCTGCATGCAGCAGTACCAGAGTTCTTGCCCAATCAATGGTTTCTGAAATAGCCGGTTGCTTCTTCAGATCCAAGGTACGTAGTTCGTGGATGAACTCGACCAATTGACGTCGCAGCTCAGGTGGAACCTCCGGTATGCGTGCAGCCACAATACGCTGTTCAATATCTGAATCAGGGAATGGGATATACAGGTGTAAGCATCGGCGCTTCAATGCATCGGAAATTTCCCGCGTATTGTTAGAGGTCAAAAACACCATGGGCGGCTCTGCTACAGCTTTAACTGTACCAATTTCTGGAATAGAAACTTGGTAGTCAGATAAAATTTCCAGCAACAAAGATTCAAACTCGTTATCAGCTTTGTCGATTTCGTCAATCAGCAGCACGCAGCCGTTTTCTTCTCTCAGCGCCTTAAGCAGCGGGCGTGGTTCCAAAAATTCTTCAGAAAAGAAAATGTCGCCAAAGTCGTGCAGGCGCTTAACAGACTCTTTAAAACCTTTGGCACCTTGCAAAATTTCATCTAAGGCTTCTTTCAGAACCTGGGTATAAAGTAACTGCTTACCGTACTTCCATTCGTAGATTGCCTTTGACTCATCAAGGCCTTCATAGCACTGAAGACGAATCAGTGGCAGCGCAAACATTTCTGCGGCGGTTTTGGCCAGTTCAGTTTTACCTACGCCTGGTGGTCCCTCAATGAGTATGGGCTTGCGTAATTGGTAGGCTAGAAACACTGCTGTTGCTATTTGATCGCTACAAATATAATTGTGAGCTTCAAAGCTTTCTTGTAACGATGCTACTGACGCAGCAATCCTCTCGATATCTCCCATGATCATCCTTAATCCGAACTAGTTGTTCTTCTATTACCGATACCTTGGTCCGTGCATCAAAGATGCTGGAGTTGGCCTCGCGTCGCTGGTACGTGCGCGGTGGCCTCAGGCGCAAAGCCGAACATTATCCATTGGCAGGGCTTACTTGTATAGGTTGCGCAGACTACTCCAGTGGGCTAGGGCGTGTTTTTCTATGGCTCGGTAATTGCTGTTGCGCAGCCCGCTTGCAATAAAGCTTTAGTGAAATTTGTGCTACAAGAAGGGGTGGGTGGCGGCGGCTGTCGTTTCGGCAAGCCAACACGCGCCCAACTGCAAAAGATCAGGCGTTGGAAAAATACACGGATAACCAGATAGGTATCGGTATGGATAACGGCGAAATGAAGCAAAAGCTGCTGCAACTGCGCGAACAACTGCAAAGCACGGCGGCCACACGCGATGGGTCGGCTCAAGTGGTGGAGTTAGATCAGTCCAAAGTAGGTCGGTTGTCGCGTATGGATGCCCTGCAGGCCCAGGAAATGGCCAAGGCATCAGTGGCGCGCAGTCAACGGGCACTCATTCAGATCCGTGCGGCACTAGAGCGCATTGAAAATAATGAGTTCGGTATTTGTCAGCATTGCGACCAAGCCATTGCTCCCCTGCGCCTACAAGTAGATCCAACAGTATTGTTATGTATTAACTGTGCGAGTGCTGAAGAGGATAAAAGCTAAAGAAAATAAGCATTAAGGAAAACAGGCCCTGCACAAATAGCTACTCCAACCTTACTGCCGCAGGCGTTAAACAACGCGGTTGAACTATCTCTGTCTCAGCTGCGCAATTTTTTCTGCAACTTGCTCTATTGAACAAAACTCGCTGTCCACCGTGTGTTGCGCGTATTTTTTGTACAAAGGTAGGCGCTCGTTAAGCAACTGCTCCAGCGAAGTGGTGGCCACCGCCGCAATACCCCTTTGCGCAAAATCGCCCAAGCGTTCACTGAGCTGTTCGGGGCTAACATTTAGATAAATAATTTTGCCTACGCGCTGTAAATTTTGCATAGCAACTTCGTTGTAAACAGCGCTGCCGCCAGTGGCGATGACACTATTTTGCACCTGTCTCTTATACACATCTGACGCTGCCG
>CAJXUL010000108.1 GCA_913060615.1 uncultured Gammaproteobacteria bacterium
AGAGACAGGTTAAGAATATGGCGTCGGTGACTTACCTACTGGAATCGCGCCTATGCTGACACTTCAGAAGAAGTTATGTACCGATAGAAACCACTCGCCTTGTACTCTAAAAAAGACCGCTATACTTTTGCCATGCCCTATATAATTCTCAGAGTACTTGTAAAAATTTTCAAACTCTTCTTGTTCGTTTTTATCGTCAAACTTTAGGTAATAATAGGAGTGGGAAAAGGATGTTTCGCCTATTGTTTTTTTATACTCAACGCCATAAATTTCTAAATTATTAAATTCCTTGATCTTCGGATGATAAACACCATTTTCGTCCCTATCAGAATAGCCACGAATTAGGCTATTCGACATGCCAAGTGGTAAGCAGGGGCCACAACCAACAAATTCCAGACCACGCTCACCAACTCTGTCGATGAGGACTTTTATTTCTGCAACCTCTTCTCGTAATTCATCCAGACATGATTGCTCAACCCGCGCAGAAAAAAGTACAACAAAAAGGCCAAAAAAAACCGCCAACAATGCAAGGCTCTTAATATTGGTCACATGCTCCTCCATGCAGCGGAATTTTTGCTGCTGGTTTAAAACCCCTGTTTTACTAAGGAATTTCGAATCGCCTCTAGGCGTCGGCGATTCTTACCTAAATCTGAATACCCAACTCGGGAACCGGAGCGCATATCGACTACATTTGATCCTGGGCGAATTTGAAATTCCACATCATCGACAAAACGCAAAATACGAGTACGCGCCTCAACCCTTAAATAGTTTGCCTCCACTTCAACTATTGTGAACGCCGAATCTTTTTCAAGGCTCGCCTTTATTGTCAAAATTAGTTCCGCCACGTCCGTAGCGCTCACTAATGGTTCAATGAAATGTGGCCCAGGGTCGGCTTTGCTGGACACACAATTAGGTGAAGATGGGCAAGGTTGCATTCTTTTGAATTGATCTGGCACTGGGCCTCCTGCTGTAGCAATTGATATCGAAGCGCAACTGAGTACTAAACAGACTCGCCTAAACAAAGTCCGAGATAGAGATATTGGCAAGGGTAAGCTACGCATAAAACATTACTCAGGGTACATTTTACCACCATCATATATTCCAGGCGCACTTAGGCACAGCGCTCGATGATTAAAGGTTTGCAGTTTGCAGTTTGCAGTTTGCAGTTTGCAAACAATTTGGAAGCTTTTCAGACCGTTCTTGAAAGTCGTAATAGCAGAAAAGAGCTCACCCATTTTTTTGATAACGTCAGTATCCACATTGTTGCCGGCTGGGCATTTGCAAACACACAGAGGTGCCATCAGGATCTGTAGCCACCACCTGATAAAAAGATCCGTCCCCCGCTCTGATTTCATAAGCAGTGCCATCTTCATTCGTTACTGCCCAACCTAAGAATGAAGAAATTTCTTCTTTACTGGCCAACCCCACAGCATAGACGCCATGACGCAATTTGTAGCTTTCTTGAAAAAACGACATGGACTGAATATTCGCCACCAGCACAGCTTGCTGACTTGAAGCCACATGATTTTGCCAAAGTGGCCACGCGATACTTGAGAGTGTGACAATGATACCGACCACTACAAGCAACTCCAGTAACGTAAAGCCCTGAGTCGGATTAGATGTTGGTGCCCCCCTAACTATTTGCGCAAGCTTCATAGTAGCAACGTCAAATAAAGGCCAGGACAATCCCTCTTCATTAGCAATCCTCGGGATTCCAGCAAACACTGGTTGTATCTATAGCCGTAAACTCACCATAAATTGGCCGGGTTAAAGTCACCACAGCATTGCCTGCGGCGATATCCCCAACAAGCACAAAAAGAATTGATGCATTGCCGCTAGCCGATTGAGAATCTATTGAGTACGCAGCACTGCCCTCTGGAGATGTGGAATCTGTGCCCCCTACTTCTGCTTGCAGAGCCTCGAGCCATTCCTGCGCAGTATCTCTGCTCTCGCTTACGGACCCGCGATCGAACCCACTGGACAATAGCGCGCGTAACCGCAGCATTTCACCCTTAGACCAATTTGCTGCCTGCTCGTAATGGACATTCACTTTCGCACTGTTGGCTGTAACAACGTAACCCTGGAAAGCCGGTACTGCGAAGGTTGCTATAACACCAATAATGGCAATAACAATCATCAATTCCACCAGCGTAAAACCCAAATTTACTTTTTTACCCAACCTACTATTTTGCTCATGCTGAGCTACCCCTGCGTTGATTGATCTTCTCGACATTGCTCGCCCCCGTGACCAGGAAATGCCTATGGGCTTTGCTTGAACTGCATCTGAAACCGGTAAACTTATTTGCAAACACTGCATTAGCATGCCTCAAAAAAATGTCCGGCCAGTATCTCTACTGAATAAGCCTTTGGCATCAGCTATGTCTTAAAGGCACCTGCGTTATTGCAACTTTGAAAGTCGGAAATAGACGATTAGAACGATAGGATTTTACCGTTAGTCGTTAAACTACCTAAGTGGAATGATAGAGAAAATCCTACAACAAAAAGGGTAAATGGCCCTTATCAAAGATTGCATGACCATTTAGTTTAACCCCACAAAGTTGGAATTAATTTACTCATGCGAACCATCACCAATACAGATCTAGCAGTAACGAATAGCGCAAAATGTGACGCAACAAAAACCCTGTTTACAGCGGAACAGCTAGGTCAGTTTGCGACTGAATTTGTAGTTACCATCGACGCTAAGGAGAGTGGTGAAAGCGGAACTGGGGGCGAGATGGGGGGCGAAGCCGGAAATGAAGGCCGGGCGAGGGGGAAACCTCTCCCCGCATCAAGGAATAACGAAGAAATAGAAAGTGCCCGCCTAGAAACTAGGTCACGGCAAAATGGCAAACAACAAATATCAACAACCAACGCAAAAAAAACAACTGCACCAAGCCAAACAGTAAAAAAACAAGCTCCAACTAAAGAGGCTAACGAAGAAAATGGCCAAAAAAGCGAAGCTACAAAAAGAGACCCCAAAAAAGTGGACCCTGAAAAGAGAGAGTCCGGCACCCCAAACACAGACTCCCCCGTAGCCCAATTTGTTAGTCGCCTCATTGATACAGCCTTTCAGCAAAGAGCCTCGGACATCCACATAGAACCCTTTGAACAGGGTTATAGAATTCGCTTACGTATTGATGGGCTTCTCCAACCTGGCCCCGTACCACCCAAAGAAATCGCTGGCAAACTTAGTTCACGAATCAAGGTGTTGGGGCAGTTAGATATCTCAGAAAGGCGTCTGCCCCAAGATGGCAGACTACGCCTGGACACAGTCTTTCATACTGCCTTGGACTTGCGTATCAGCAGCCTACCTACTTTATGGGGGGAGAAAATAGTTCTACGCCTACTTAATGTCGATACCTCTCATAGAGGTATCGAACACCTCGGATTAGAGCAAGAGCAGAAGGCCATTTTGCAGAGGTTACTAAGCCAACCACAGGGGCTCATATTAGTTACGGGGCCCACTGGCAGTGGTAAAACAATGACACTTTATAGCGCACTAGATTTATTGAACGAAAATCAACGGAATATTTCAACGGTAGAGGACCCGGTCGAAATAGATGTTCATGGCATCAATCAGGTCAATGTAAACCCACGCATTGGTTTAGATTTTGCCACCACCTTAAGAGCCCTACTGAGACAAGATCCTGATGTAATAATGGTGGGTGAAATCCGCGATCTTGAAACCGCCAACATAGCCATACGCGCAGCACAAACCGGCCACCTTGTGTTGTCTACACTACATACAAATTCTGCTTTCGCTACGCTAGAGCGCCTCATACAGATGGGCATTCCACGCCACAATTTAACCACATCGATCAGTTTAATCATGGCGCAACGTCTATTAAGAAAGCTCTGCATACATTGTAAAAAAATAGACAACTTGCCGACGACAATATTACTTGAAGCTGGCATCAACCAAGACTCCCTAAACAACACCTTATTCAAGGCCCATCAAGAAGGATGTTACTACTGCCATCAAGGTTACCAGGGGCGTTTGGGGATTTTTGAATTGATTCAAATGGATCAAAAAACTTTGCAACTATTGGAACACGGCGCCGAGGAGATATCCTCAATTACGTCCAGGCTGCAAAATAATGCCCTCCGCAAAGCAGCTTTAGAGAAGGTAATTCAGGGTATAACCAGTCTGCAAGAGGCTAATCGTTTGACTCTTATGGAGGAATCTACCTTATGAGAGACGTTGATGAGCGGACAAGTTTTACCAGTACATGCCCATTGCAGAGTTTAGACAATGCTACCGAAGGGGCTTTTATTTGGTCTGGTATTGGCCCCACGGGCAACTTTCAACACGGCGAGGTCAATGCCGTAGATATTGATGAGGCGGCGCAAAAAATCACATCAAAAGGCATAGAGCTCAACGCTATTTCCGCTAAAAAGCAAAAGACCGGGAAGTTTCCACAGCTACAAATAACCAAAAAAAACCTATTCAACGCGTCCATTATATTTGGTAGCACGAGCAACCCACGCAGCACAGCATTGTTTACCAGGCAATTAGCAACACTCATACAAGCTGGCATTCCAATTTTGCAATCTTTAGAAGTACTGGCAGAAGATTCTTCATCGGAGCAGACGGGTATAGCAGAAATAGCAAAAAAATTGGGTGAGGATATTTTGGCCGGCAATACCTTGGCAGAAGCTGCTAGCAGTTATCCTCAGGTCTTTGACCCCTTATCTCAGCAACTAATTAGGGCCGGCGAAGCATCCGCAACACTTGATCTTACACTACACAATATCGCGGACCATCAAGAACGAACATTAGAACTAAAGACAAAAATCAAGAAAGCCCTAGTGCATCCCATTTCGGTGTTGGCAGTTGCGGCAGTAGTCACCACTTTAATGCTGACCAAAGTGGTGCCACAATTTGAGCAGATGTTTCGCAGCCAAGGCAAAACATTGCCCTCTATGACGGCATTCGTCATAGAACTATCAGCCAATATGCAGAATTATTGGGCTTATGCACTTTTAGCGGCCTTTATTCTGGTGATTGGCTTTAGAGTTGTTTATTCCACCCAGCCTAAATTCACCCTAGTAATCCATCGCCTGCTACTGCGCCTACCGCTATGCGGTAGCCTGATTAAGGCCAGTTGTGTTGCGCGATTTTCCCGCACGCTAGCAACCACTTATAACGCAGGAATACCTATAGCCAGTGCACTAGCTTTTGCTGGCCCTGTCACTGGTAACCTGGTCTACCAGCATGCCACAAGGCAAATACAACACGCCGTAGCTCATGGAGAATCTCTTCACGAGGCAATTGCTCAGACTGACTGTTTCCCAAATCTGATTATCAAAATGATCGCAATTGGAGAGCAAGCGGGTGTTTTAGACACCATGCTAGCTAAAGGTGCGGCACATTACGAAACTGAGGTTGAAAACACCATTGACAAAATATTGCCCCTGCTAGAGCCAGCTATGATGGCCCTTCTGGGACTTGTCATTGGCGGCCTTATTACCGCCATGTACCTCCCCGTTTTCCAAATGGGCACAGTGCTGGGCGGTTAACCAAACCCCACCGATTGTGGCTTTTAGCCCTTCCCTTAGATTATCCTTGGTCGCTTTATTGAGCGTCACAGACGCGTTATGCATTAGGGATAACTATGTTAATTGGTCTCACTGGTGGCATTGGTAGCGGCAAGACCGCAGCCGCCAATCATTTTGAATCTTTAGGCATCGACATAGTCGATGCTGACCTTGCCAGTAGAGCTGTAGTGGAGCCAGGGCAGCCTGCGCTCGAGTCTATAGCGGAACATTTTGGCGAATCGATTATTACCGCAGACGGCGGGCTAGATCGCGCCCAATTGCGTAAGCTTGTGTTTGCTGAAGAGTCAGAGCGCAAATGGTTACAACGTCTACTGCATCCGCTGATCAGTGAATACCTAGCCGAGCAAATCAGAGCAAGCACGTCTAACTACTGCCTTTTGGTTAACCCGCTGCTATTAGAGTCAGGGCAGTCACAATGGTGTGAAAAAATCATCGTGGTAGACACTTCGGTAGAAACGCAAATACAACGTACCATGTCTCGAGATGACAATAACCGCGAACAAGTTCAATCTATTGTGAAAGCACAAATGAGCCGGGAAGACCGTTTGTCCGCGGCTGACTTTGTATTGCTTAATGACCAAGGCATTGATGAGTTGAAAAAAAACGTCGAGAACTTCCACCAGGAGCTAATAGATCTATGTCAGAAACAGCCCACATAATTCAGTGTCCGACATGCAAACAAAGCGTTAAGTGGACGCCCAGCAACCCTAACCGGCCGTTTTGCTCTGAGCGCTGTCGGCTGATTGATTTGGGCGCTTGGGCAGGCGAAGACCACAAAATTCCTGGCGATAGCGAGCCAGAATTTAGCGAAGACCATTAGCCCAAAGATCAGGACTGGCCCACGTACCTAGATGTATCTCGGTACAGTCATTAGATGCACCTCAATGCAGCCATGTACGTCTTTGCACCGCTACCTACCTGTAGGCTGCGTCTATTTACTTACTGTCCTCTTACTGTCCACCTATGAGCGGTACTCGGCGTTAATACGTACGTATTCATAAGAAAGGTCGGTGGTCCAAATAGTTTCACTAGCGTCGCCACGTCCCAAATCGATGATAACGCTGAATTCATCTTGGGCCAGCACGCCTGCACCTGCAGCCTCGGTGTAAGTAGATGACATTAAACCACCACTCGCTACTTCAACTTCGTTCAACCACAGTGCAACGTTAGAAACATCGAGCTCTACAACCTCGGCACGGCCAATGGCCATACAAAATCGCCCCCAATTGGCATCTCCTGCAAAGAGTGCTGTCTTCACCAACGGCGACTCCGCAACGGTGTAGGCAACCTCTAAGCACTCTTGCGCAGTCGCGCCGCCGCTGACTTTAACCGTCACAAACTTAGTTGCGCCTTCCCCGTCCCTAACAATGGCTTGCGCTAAAAATTGCGCGACTTCAGTCAAACCCTGACGTAATTGTTGATACGCCCGATCATCTTGCGAAACGATTGCAGCTGCATTGCTTTTCGCGGTAGCCGATACCATAAAGCAGTCGTTGGTTGAAGTGTCACCATCTACGGTAATGCGGTTAAAACTTTCGTCAGCAATTTCTTTCACCATTACCGCCAACAGCGCTTGCGAAATAGTAGCATCGCACGCGACAAATCCGAGCATGGTGGCCATATTTGGCTTAATCATGCCTGAGCCTTTGGCTATACCAGTGATTGTCACCACGTCACCACCAACTGATACTTGTCGGCTGCATGCTTTGGCTACGGTGTCTGTTGTCATAATTGCCGCGGCAGTTTTTAACCAAGCATCAGGGCCAAGATCAGCAACCGCGCCAACTACTGCCGTCTGCAAAACGGGCACGTTTAGCCTTTCACCAATAACCCCAGTGGAAAACGGTAAAACTGACTCCAAATCTATATTGAGGTGCTCGGCCACATGCCTGCAAACGGCGTCAGCGTCTTGGCGTCCTAACTCACCTGTAGCAGCGTTAGCATTACCACTGTTGATAACCCATGCACGGCATTGCGCTTGCCTTGCTTTTGCCAGTTGCACCGGTGGCGCGATGAAAGAAGATTGGGTATACACACCCGCGGTATTTGTGCCTGGTGCAAAGGAAAATACTGCAACATCATCTCGATCCGCAGATTTGATCCCGGTTCTAGCTGTGCCCATTTGCACACCAGGAACCGCAAGCAGGCTTCCGGGCGTCGCTAAATTAACTGCCATCTTTATCTCCAAACTGCACCAACAAAAAGCACTCGCTGTAAATGCTTTCTAACAGTGGTCGCTATAAGTGTTCTCCAAACAAAGAAGTTCCGAGGGTACTCGTAAATCTATACAGTGCCGTGACATTGCTTAAATTTACGCCCGGACCCGCAAGGGCAAGGCTCATTACGCCCTACTTTAGGTTGGTTGCGCACAAATGTTTCACCCTTTGGGTCGGCTGGACTAGGTGATCGCGCCGGCGCATTGTCAGCGCCCATACCTTGGGCCTTGCTGTGCTCAAAGTTCATGCGCTTTGCAGCTTCTGCGCGCCGCAGTCTTTCTTGAGTTTCAACTTCTTCCGGACTTTCAATTTGCATACGTGAAAGCATGCGAATTAATTCAAATTTAATATCGAATAAGAGGTTTTGGAATAGCTCGAACGACTCGCGCTTAAACTCTTGCTTAGGCTGCTTTTGCGCATAAGCCCGCAAATGAATGCCTTGGCGCAAATGGTCCATGGACGCCAAATGCTCTTTCCATTTTTGGTCAAGGATTTGTAACATCACCTGTTTCTCGACCAATCGCATATTGATATCTGCCGCCGCCCAAGTGCTTTCTTTCTGCAAGTACTCTGTTTCGAGCTGGCGCAAAATCCGCAAGCAAAGGTTTTCTTCGTCTAAAGCGTCATCTTCATCCAACCACTTAGCGATAGATTGCGTGCTAGCAAAGTCTGTCGCTAACGCCGCTTCCAAACCATTTACGTCCCATTGCTCGACTAAGCTTTCAGGCGGAATGAATTGACCGATAAAATCATATACCACTTCCTCTCGCAGGCCTTCGATGGTCTCGCTGATATCTTCGGCTTCCATTAACTCACGACGTTGCTGATAAATTACCTGACGCTGATCGTTAGATACATCATCGTACTCAAGTAAGTTTTTACGGCTGTCGAAGTTATGCCCCTCTACTTTGCGCTGCGCGTTTTCAATGGAGCGATTGATCATTTTATGTTCAATAGCCTCACCCTCTTCAGAGCTAAGCCGCAGCATCATGTTGCGCACACCTTCGGTGACAAAAATACGCATTAAGTTGTCGTCCAAGGACAAGTAGAATCGAGTTGACCCTGGATCACCTTGACGACCTGAACGGCCTCTCAATTGATTATCTATTCGCCGCGATTCGTGACGCTCAGTACCAATAATATGCAGCCCACCCGATTCAAGTACTGCGTCGTGCCTAATTTGCCATGCCGCCTGGGCCTGATTCTTTTCTTCTTCTGAAGAGTTTTCTATCTTACTAAGTTCGGACTCTAGACTGCCGCCTAAGACGATGTCCGTACCACGGCCGGCCATATTTGTTGCAATGGTGATAGATCCAGCACGACCTGCGTCAGCAATAATATCTGCCTCGCGCTCATGCTGCTTAGCGTTCAATACACTGTGCTCAATTTTTCTGCGATTGAGTTCGGTAGAGAGCAGTTCTGAACTTTCAATTGAAGCTGTACCCACTAAGACCGGTTGGCCTTTCTCTATGCACTGCTCGATATCTTCGACAATAGCATCGTACTTTTCTGCCAATGAAAGATACATGAGGTCGTTTCTATCCTGACGCACCATAGGTCGGTGCGTAGGCACTACCACTACATCTAGCCCGTATATTTGTTTGAATTCAAAGGCTTCAGTATCGGCGGTACCGGTCATGCCCGACAATTTGTTATACAACCGGAAGTAATTTTGGAAGGTAGTAGAAGCCAAAGTCTGGCTTTCGTTTTGAATAGGCAAACCCTCCTTCGCCTCAATCGCCTGGTGAATACCATCAGACCAACGGCGGCCTGGCATAGCTCTGCCCGTATGTTCGTCTACTATCACCACCTCAGAATCAGTGATCATATAGTCAACATCACGCTTGAATAATGAGTGAGCCTTTAACGCGGCCAACACATGATGCAGTAAGTTTAGATTACTGGAAGAGTAGAGGCTGTCACCCTCAGCCAACAACTCTAACTGTATGAGCGCATCTTCTACTTTCTGATGGCCCAACTCAGTAAGTTCTATTTGCCTATTTTTTTCATCAACAGTGTAATCAGCCGTGGGCTCTGGCACTTCATCACCAAATACCCGTGGCGTATCGTCAAAGGGCTGCTCAATCAGGGTGGGAGCTACTTTATTCAGCACCTGATAAAGCCGCGTGCTTTCTTCAGCGGCTCCGGAAATGATCAACGGTGTTCGGGCTTCATCGATAAGAATTGAGTCAACTTCGTCAATAACCGCAAAGTTCAACTCGCGCTGAATCCTATCCTCAACAGTGAAAGCCATATTCTGTCTCTTATACACATCTCCGAGCCCACGAGACGGACTC
>CAJXUL010000109.1 GCA_913060615.1 uncultured Gammaproteobacteria bacterium
ATCCAATGGGCTGTCCTTGTGCACGTAAACGGCCAAAGCATCAATGGCTACGCGAATTGCCGTTGGCTTATAGCCGTGGCGGGTTTCAAAGGCTTCAATTTCTTTGTCCTTCATCGCCCGGCTCATTGGACCAAAGTTCGCAGTGCCTTCGGTAAGGGCAGGGGGCGCAGTAGAAGATCCCGCGGCCTGCACCTGAATATTTACGCTAGGGTAATTGCGCTTGAACCCTTCGGTCCAAAGGGTCATCAAATTAGCTAACGTATCTGAACCGATACTAGACAAATTGCCGGATATACCTGAGGCCTGTTGGTATTCCTTTAACTGAAAAACTTCAGTGCTTTGCGCCTGAGACGCTTTTTCTTCAACATCAATTGTCTGTACGTCAACTGTTGTCATGGCTACAGGTGCCTGTGCAGCTGAGGGTTGTTTTTTCACTGGTGCTTCAGGACTGCCACAGCCGATAATGACTAGGCCTAAACCCAAGACAGTCAAGAAACGCAAACTGTTAGTTATCACTAATTTCATAATTCATCCTATTCAATGATTTGGTAATTATTAGATTTGTTTGAGAGATACAATTAAGCACCCGTTACAGTTGCATCGGCCTGCTTAAAATCGCAATAAAATTTGCTGCCGACATTAATTTTGCTCTGAATTTTCAGCGCAGAACCATGGCGGCGGAGAATGTGTTTAACGATGGCTAGGCCTAAGCCAGTGCCGCCTCTTGATCGAGAACCAGACATATCTACTCGATAAAAGCGTTCGGTCAAACGATGTAAATGTTCTTCGGCTATGCCGAAGCCTTGATCGGCTACTTGCAGTCGAGCCACGCCATCAATGTCTAACCACGAAATCTCAATGGCCTTGCCAGCAGGGCTGTACCTAATGGCATTTGTAAGTAGATTGACGCACACCGAGTGCAATTCTTTGGTTATACCATTAATGGTCATTGTCGACTCACAGCGGACAGTGATTTGGTTTTCTGCCGTCTGTAGTCCTTGCACTTCAAGAAGGGCATTTTGCAACATGGGCGCCACTGCAATAGGCACTTCCATGTCCATCGGCGCACTAGACTCCAGCTGAGTGAGTAACAGCAGGTCGTCCACTAACGACTGCATGCGTCGCATTGGGGAGTCTAACTTGTCGATCAACGACAAACGCAAATCATCAGATTGCTCGGTGTCGGTCATTGTTTCTAGGTAACCGTTCACCACGGTCAGGGGCGTGCGCAACTCGTGAGAAACGTTGGCGACAAAATTTTGGCGCATGGTCAGCAGTCTATTCAGTGCAGTTATATCACGGACCAAAATCACTTTACGTTCTATGCCCACATCAAATCTGCGCGCTTCCATAATTTGTTCCTGGTCGAAGGGCGACGTGAACTCCAGTGGATCGGTGAAACTTGATGCATTCAAAAATGCTACAAAGTCAGGGTTTCTAACAATTGTGGAGAGACCCAGACCAATGTCACGATCATTTAAGCGTAGTAGCTTCTTTGCCGAAGTGTTCAGACTGTCTATTTCCCCAGTGGGCCCGAGGATAATCACGGCATCTGGAATGACTTCCGCAAGATCATATATTTGCCGCAACCTTGCAGTGATGTCTTTGGTTCTTTCACGCTCTTTTTGAATCACGCGATACGGCTCGTAAGCCAGTTCGAACCAGCCATCTAGCCCGTTCTTAGGGGGGGTCAAAGGTCGCTTAGTCCATTTCTGCACCTTTTTAAATTCTCTGTTTTGCAGAGCAATCCAAATCATCGCCGCAACAAATAAACCCCAGCCTAGGTATCCAGAAGCAGCACCAATCACGGTGGCGGCGACCAACAAACTTACAAAAATTGTCTTTGATTGTGGGTGGTTCATTTCACTGGTATGCCCGGAGTTTATTAACCGCATTTACAGAACAATTAGCTTGCTCTGCAAATGTGACAGTTTGATGACAGTTTGCTGACAAAGCCAAGACAATAAGACAATAAGACAATGACACTGCCAGCAGTGCTGATCTAATCTTAATGCTTGAAACTAATATCGAACATCAGGCGTTTGAAAGATTCCTCAGTACCAAAATCTACATTGCGATCGTTAAGGAATAACGAACTGCTGAGGCTGATTTTTTTGCTTAGTGCATAGCCTGTTTTCAGAATATGACCTTCGCCATCAGTGCCACCGCCAATGAAATCAGAGTCTGAGAAGGCCGCAAAGACCGCATCTGCTTCAAGGTCTCTATATTCCCAGCCAAAGCTCCATTTATTAGCTTTGACTTTTGCGCCTAAGGAATAACCCGTCTCGAAGTCATCTGCATCTAAATTTTGTACATAATCTGCGAAGAGGGTGACCTTACCCAGTTCAGTGGGAATGCCGATTTCAGCGAAACCTTCGATATTCTGGAAGCCATTGAGGTACCCACCGTTAGCGTCCAAGCGGTTGTCGTTAGCAGCAACGCCGAAGAATGAACCCGCGCCTTCACTTGCGGTAATGTTGTAGTAACCCAAACCAAACAAAACACTGACATTATTTGCTAGTTTGAAGTTTGAACCTACTTGGCCACCAAGCAAGATCAAGTCAGCGTCGCCCTTATTTTCGTCGACCCATGAGCCTAAACCGGTAGCAAAAATACTGCCTTTGTTGTAGCTAGCAGTCACACCCTCAGGTCTGACATCGCCATCCCAAAGAAGCCCGGTACCGCCCACTCTTTTCAGCGGATTTTTGAATTTACCGGCTTGCACTGAAATATCTGAGTTGGGTAAGTTCCAATTCACATAAGCAAGATCAAGATTAATGGCTTTGGACGAGGAAACACTACCCAGAGTCTGGTTAGCAGAAGTAGGGTCACTGCTGCCACTGGCTAAACCAAAGCCCACTGACACATCTTCATTAATTGGCGCTACAAGAGCAACGCGACTCCGCAGGCGGCTTCTATGCCTATCATCTTGACCTTCAATATCAAAGGACTCCTGCCTGAAGCGAAAGTCGCCCTTGAATTTTATCCCCTCTAGCGCTTTAGCCTGAGCAACAGTCTGCGCTGATACGACAGGTTTAGAGGAAGTAATGGTTTGTGCTTTTTCGTTCTCAAGCGCATCTAATCGCGCCGTAAGTTCAATCAATTGTGCCTGCAACGCTTGAATGGTTGCCTCTTGTTTTGCAGACGCTGTGCTTACTTCTGCTTGGGTTACTCCAGTAGCGCCCAGTAAAAGCAGTAGCGCTGATATCGCTCTTAAATTCATAGTTAGTTCCTAGTCAAAGTGTAGTCAGACGATATTGCATATCTAATGTTACAGCTTTATTACGTTTTGACAGTTTAATATCTAAATTTATAGGCCGCGTTTGAAGAATATTTTCGAGGTAAAGGCAAACAAAAAAAAGACCGAGGAGGGCATTACGTCTCTTCGGTCTTTTACACGCAGACAGCTTTTTCCAAACTGCTGTTCTCTTTATCTTTTTATCTTTTTATCTTTTTATCTCTTTCTTTCTCTCTTTCTCCCGCCACCTCTTTCTCTCTTTTTCCCTACCTCTCTCCTATGCTCAGGCTCAGGAGGGATTAAGAGGTCAGGGTTCTACACTTCCATTGGCTTCAACAGCTTGGGCCACTGTTCCATAGTGCTCTCAATGGCTTCGCCAATAGCTTCAACCGTCCAGGGCGCATCCATGGCATCTTTCTCTGCCAATACTTGTGACTGCCAAGACAATAAAGAGGTGCGGTTACCGGTTACACAAAACTGGCGGCCTGTAACCTTCGCCGCATCATCCGTGCACAACCAAGCAATAGTCGGAGCAACTTTTTCAGGCGCCATTCGGTCAGCCAACTCTGGTGTATCAGGCATCAAATCTTCGGTCATACGCGACAGCGCGGCAGGGGCTAATACGTTTACGGTAATACCGTACTTCATACCTTCCAATGCCAATACACGCATAAAGCCTGCAACACCGGCCTTAGCTGCGCCATAGTTTGCTTGACCAAAATTTCCAATCAAACCTGAGGTAGAACTGGTCATAATAATTCGCCCGCCTTCGCCTTGGGACATCATTTGCTGCCAAGCATGTTTGGTAGCCAGATAGCTGCCGCGCAAATGCACGTCAATTACCGCGTCCCATTCCGCATCGGTCATGTTCTTAAAAGAGCGATCGCGCAAAATGCCGGCGTTATTGATAAGAATGTCTAAACGGCCAAAATGATCTACCGCAGACTTCACCATAGATTCAGCCGCGCCATCGTCGGTAACAGAGCCATAGTTAGCTGCCGCTTGGCCACCAGCGGCTTTAATTTCGTCAACCACTGTGTCTGCCATAGAGCTGCCACTGCCTGTGCCGTCTCTTGATCCACCCAGATCGTTAACTATTACCGCCGCGCCTTCATGAGCGAGCAACATTGCGTGAGCGCGACCCAGCCCGCCACCTGCACCCGTTACGATTGCGACCTTGCCTGTTAATTTACCCATTTTCGTTCCTCTTTCTTTAGTCGTTTATTAGTCTTTTAGAAATTTGTAATGATTTAGCTGGGTGTAAATATATACGCCGCGTCAAAAATTCGAAAGCAGCATTGAGTCAACCTGCACTTGATAAGTCTGGGATATCTCTAGTTACTCCAGCGCCACAGCGTTTCCTTTAATAGCAATTATCATTGCGGCAGTTTAACTGGCCTCATTTTCATTACAGCAAAGTGCCGGCTGCGCGCATTTGCTAAAGTGCTTTCCAGTAGGGGCGACAGGTATACAACCTAACACCCAGCGATTAGCAGTTGACCGTAATACACTGTAGGTGGGATGCTCTTTATCTCTTATAGGATGTCTTTTTTGGGGAGTTTTATGCGGTTTTTTAACATCTTGACGATCTTGGCAGTGGTTCTTTCCAGCAATGTTTATGCAGAAGAATATAAGGCTCCACGTGGACCAGACGGCGTACACCCTGACCTTAACGGCTTATGGCAAGCAGTGGGCAGTGCCCACTACAATATCGAAATGCATACCGCTAGCCATTCACTGCAATTACGCGAAGGCCCCCATGGCCCACTGCCTGCAGTAAAAACACTATATCTCGGCGCAGTTGGCGCGGTACCTCCGGGTGTTGGCGTAGTAGTAGGCGGTAGTATCCCCTATCTACCAGAAGCACTGGCAAAGAAAAACGAGAACAAGGCTAACTGGATAGATCGAGACCCAGAGGTGAAGTGTTATCTTCCAGGCATTCCACGCGCCACTTACATGCCTCAACCTTTCCAAATTTTCCAAAGTTCCGACTCGGTTTTCATGGCCTATCAATACGCTGGAGCCGTACGCGAAGTTTATATGAATGATCCCGGCGAAGCGCCAGTAGACAGCTGGATGGGCTGGTCTGCGGGCAAGTGGGAAGGCGAGACTCTAGTGGTAGAAGTCACCGGGCAATATGCCTCAACTTGGTTTGACCGCGCCGGCAATCACCACAGTGACCAGATGAAAGTTACCGAACGTTATACACCCATGAGTCCTTATCATTTGATGTATGAAGCAACCATCGAAGATCCATTAACGTTCTCTGAACCTTGGACAATCAAAATGCCGCTTTATCGTCGCATGGAAGAAAATGCGCAGATGATGGAATTTCGATGTGTAGAATTCGTTGAAGAGCTGATGTTTGGTGAGTGGCGTAGAAAGCCTTTGGCGCGCTGAAGCCGTTAGCTTTTTAAAAAAAGCCCTTAGCGTCTTAAAGAAGCCCTTAGCTTCTTAAACAAAAAGCCCTTAGCTTCTTAAACAAAAAGCCGTTAGCTTCTTAGACAAGAGGCGACAAATTGGTAAAAATACCAGGTAGTTAAGGCTGCCTAGTTAAAATTCAAGAATAAGAATAAGAATAAGAGCACGAGAAAGAGAAAGAAAAGAGAAAGAAAAGGAAAGAAAAGAACTCGGTTACTCTGCGGTAGCTTTAATCTAACTTTGATTTAACTGTCTGATCTATACAGGTGTTTTATGCTTAATCTGCAAAGGGCTATGTCCTTTTCAATCATCCTTAGTGCTGTTGCGTTCGCGCAAATAGTTCTCGCCGACACCAAACCCCAACAGCATGTACCAAACCTTAGTGGCACTTACGACGTTGCCACGCTGACGCCACTTGAGCGGCCAAAGGCCTTCGGTAACGAACTTTATTTAGCCCGTGAAGAAGCAGAAAAAATCCGCCTCGCCGACGTTGAACGTAAAGCTGAGACCAACGAGTTAAGCGATCCAAACAGACAAGCGCCACCCGTAGGCGGTGATGGATCTCCTGGTGCTGCAGGTAATGTGGGCGGCTATAACGCATTTTGGATTGATAACGGCGATAACTCTTTTAGTGTTGACGGCAAGTTTAGAACCTCAATTTTGACCCAACCGGAAAATGGTCGACGTCCCGCGCTTACAGCTGACGGACAAAAAGCCAGAATGGCGAGGGTAAGAAATTACCGTCCAAACCAAGGCTCAGCATGGTGGATTAAGGAAGCTCGTCAAGGACCCTTTGATGACATGGAACTGCGTCCATTGGCAGAAAGGTGCATCCTTGGGTTTGGTCCAGTCGCCGGGCCGCCAATGTTTCCAGCTCTGTACAATAATGTGAAACGCATTGTGCAGACTGAAGAACATGTAATGATTCTGATTGAAATGGTCCACGATGCTAGGGTTATTCGACTTAATTCAGAGCATCGCCCCAGTCACATCAGGACTTGGATGGGCGATTCCATTGGTCATTGGGAAGGTGACACCTTGGTCGTTAATACCACTAATTTTACCGCTAAACCGGCCTTGTATGGAGCGACAGAAAACCTTCACGTTGTCGAAAGATTCAAAAAAGAGCAAGACGGCACGCTGAACTATAGTTTTGTCGTAAATGATCCAACGGTCTGGCAAACGCCTTGGGGTGGCGATTACCCTTGGCCGAAGACAAATGACAAAGTCTACGAATACGCCTGCCATGAAGGTAACTATGCATTGGGCAACATTATGCGAGGCGCTCGATTACTAGAAGCAGAGGCGTTAGAATCTATGTCGTTGCAGACCAGCCATCCTAACTAATTGAATAGAAGCCATGTTTTTAGGGTAACCGTGCGCGGTGGGCTTGACTAAACTTTGAATTGAAGCCATAACACTTATGGAGGGGTTTTAAGTTATGCCTTAGGCTAGCATCGTTCATACAGAGAGTTTGCAGCAGGCACGCTGCAATAGATCCATTAAAATAGATCCATTAAACTAGGTCCGTTAAAATAGATCGATCTAATGAGATTAAGAGCTTGGCCCTAGATACTAAATAATATCCAGATAACATCGTCCGATAAAATAGGAAGAGAGCAAAACCATGAAGATTAATCGTTTACTCGGCGCAATAGTCACATTGGGCAGTACAGTATTACTGCTTGGTTCAGTTCAAGTGGGTGCCCACCATGCTTTTGGCGCGGAATTTGATCCAAATCGTCCGCTCATTCTTAGGGGCCCCGTGGTAAAAGTTGAGTGGGTTAATCCACATGCATGGATCCATATGGAGCACACCACTGAAGCCGGCGACAAAGAAGTTTGGATGGTTGAAGGTGGTACGCCCAACACGTTGTTACGTAGAGGTCTAAATAAGCGCTCTTTGGTGCCGGGCACACTTATTGTTGTAGACGGTTATCAGTCTAAAGATCGCTCCAAGCGCGCCAACGGGCGCGATGTAACATTGGCTGATGGCCGTAAAGTGTTTATGGGATCATCAGGTACTGGTGCGCCAAGGGACGGTAAAGATGTAAGCGAGCGCTAAATTTTGGCGAGTCCAAATCTTTAAATAACTAAGTGCAAAGAAAAGCCGAGCCCGCCTCGGCTTTTCTTTTTCTTTTCCTCTTTTTTTGGGGGGGGAAGGGGCCTTTATTTTGCCGCTGTTTTGCCGCCCTTTTGTTTTTTTGTGGCCCTTCTTAGGACACCCTTTCTGGCGCTCATTAGGGCAGGAGGGATGGCTTAATCCTCAGAGTACTGCAAGGCAGCACTGTCTAAAAAGGCACAGAAGGCGAGGGGCGTTTGCTATATATTCAGCGAACCGTCTTTTTTCATGGACTGATAGAGACGATTAAAACCCCAGCCTGAAAGCCCACTAACCGCTGCGGCAAGCGCAAAAATCCATGGCCCGATGCCAGACCACTGAGCACCCTCCCAACCGGTATACAAAAATATACCTATGAATGGCGCTGTCGCTCCTCTCAAACCAGTAAGCGTGACATGCACGCCCATGTACTGAGACAACTGGTTTGCCGGAGCAAAGTCATTATGTCCCAACTGCCAGGCTAGGGTTCCACCGCCACGGGTGATGCCCATTATAAAACGGCCCACATAAAGCCAAGTTAGAGACCCCAAAATGGCGCCGATAAAAGTAAATAGTTGTGCGACAACCCAAAGCACACTTTGTCTGGCACGAAATTGGGCTACGTGAACTCTGTCTAGGTAAATGGCCCACAGTGGCAGTGAGACCAAACTCATAACCATAGGTATGACCATAACGATCATTAGCGAGGTGGTGTATGAGGCCTGCATTTCTCGAGTGATCAAAAAAATCAGCGGTGCTTCCATCAGCATATTGCCAAACCCCGCCGCAAACATAGAAAGCTGGTAGCGCGCAAAACGTTTGTCCTGGCGTAGAATTTGAACAATGCCCAGTTTTTTTTCAGACGCAGCTCCCTGGCGTTGTTCGTCCAATAGTTGTTCCACTTCACCCTGAACCTTTACTCGACTAAAGAACAAAATACCAACAATGCCAAGAATTGCCCCGGCTCCGTACAACAACCCTAAGCCAGTGGGGAATGCGTCGAGAAAGGGTCCAATGGCGGAAGAAATGGCAACTGTGACCAAGCTATTGATCATTTGGATTTGACTGGTCGCTTTAGCCCGATTATGACGGGCATAATTCAAGCTCCAAATCACGCTGCGCAAAGTGGTCAAACCGGCCACGCAAATCCGCGAAAAAATCATACTGCTGACTAATACAAAGGCACCTAGCTCATTAATTGGCGCTACCGCTACAGCCAATACGCAGAACATGACAATAATTTGAATCGCGGTCATCGCTGGCACTTTACGCCTGCCGCTGGCCAATTTGCTCCAAAACAAACTAGATAAGTTGGCGAACATTGGCGCTGCACTAATCAATGCCAATGTGAAAGGTTCTACATCGTAGACCTTCGCTGCAATAACACCCACAACGCCGCCTTCCAGCAGCACCAACGCGCCAGGCAAAGTAAACTCACTGAGCTTTTCGTAGGTGAAACTGCGCTGTATTTCAGGGCTGAAATTGAGCCGTCGGCGGCTCAATGAAATGCAACTATGGGCTTAATCAACGGTTAGGACCTCTATTCATTGGGTAGGGCTGCCAGCGTTCTAGTTCGACAATTGGTAAGCCCGTAGGGTTAACGCAACTCATGGGCCAGCGCCCACGTAGTACCAAGGCAACTTCGCGGCCGACTCTGCGCCTTGTTTCTGCCGGCATACGCGTGGTCGTTGAAACCACAAGGTTTATTAGAATATTTTCCATACTTAGTAGGGGGGTTGCTTGGCGAGGTAACTCGATACCGATTTGCTTTTTCATAAAACCTCCAAGATTGGCAAGTTAGGTCAGATTGAAGTCTGTTCGAGATTTTGCTGCGACCCAAGTCAAGTAGTACGTTAACCCGCGCTTCGCTCTAGAATAACAGTACGCTGTTTTCCAACGCTACATGAATAATTATGCGCTGCCTCTTAGCTGCGTATATCGGCTGCGTATATCGGCTGCGTATATCGGCTGTGAATATAAATTTCGGTGGCGTTAGTTATCGAGCAATTTGCCGAGCGTTGCTGGTAACCTGATAGCTATCTTAAACCTGTCTAATGCACAGTTTTATTGGATTGTATTTACGAGGAATTTGACTTGAGTGAAGGGCTAAATTTGGCAATGTACCTATTTTTCAGTGCCGCAGTTGGTGCAGCTGGTAGTGCTTGGTTATTGAATAGGAAACACCGACAGGTACTGCTGGTAGAAATCGAGGCAGCTGAAAAGTTGGCTAAAGCACAAGGTCTACAAGAGGGCCACTGTCTCTTATACACA
>CAJXUL010000110.1 GCA_913060615.1 uncultured Gammaproteobacteria bacterium
GCTCGGAGATGTGTATAAGAGACAGCTCCTGTACTGCTGAATTTCTAAAACCAATTTGTAACACGTTTTTCCGACTTCGGTCCCCAGGAGTTTGCAGTCTTTTACCCGAGTTTTTTATGCTCATCGAGTGCAGTGCAATTTGCATGCTGGAAACGGAGGTCTCCAGGCGCACAGGGCGCACGCAACAACTGGTTACGCCCGCCTATAGACTATATGGCCCCTCTTTGTAGATACTGAATACTGATACGCAGACCACAGCTAAAACTTGCACTGGGGAGTCAAGAATGAAGGCAATCAGAATTCGCATAACGGCGGTCATCATTGGCGCTCTGGGGCTAGCCATGACGATATCAGGCGTCGAGCTTTTAAGCCTTGGCGGCAGCCCTTACTACGCAATAGCTGGCGCGCTGATGCTGGTTTGCGCAGTGGACTTATTCAACCGCAAGCCAAGGGGCTTTTTTGTATTTGCTGGCGTGTTGATCCTCACCCTAGCATGGGCAGTTTATGAGGCCGGCAGCGCGTTTTGGCTGGTGGGTTCGCGTATTTGGATTATTGGGCTGTTAGCGCTTTGGCTTTGCACTCCAGGCATACGGCGCGCCCTATGGTCGGACAATGCCCCTGCTTTATTTAGCCTGCGCACTGTGCAACTCTCTGCCGGTGCCAGTGCGCTGGTGCTTATTGCCATGATCATCAACCTCTTGAGCAGCAATGTTCAAAGCATTGATGAGACGATTTATTCAGAACCACAAAACGCCTCTGACTGGACTGCCTACGGCGGCAGCCAAGCCGGCACGCGCTATACCCCCCACGCTCAGATCAATGCTGGGAATGTTGCTGACCTTGAACAGGCATGGGTAGCGGACACCAATCGAGTTGGTCGCTTCAGCGGCACACCGATTCAGATTGGTGACGGCCTTTACCTATGCACAGCGCAAAATGTGATGATTTCTTTAGACCCAGACACTGGCGCAGAGCGCTGGCGCTTTGACCCCAAAAACGAAACCCGCGCTTTTGGCATTTTGGGTAATTGCCGTGGTGTTACCTACTATAAAATGCCAGAAGTGCCTGTCGGCGAAGTATGTGCTGAGCGTATATTTACCGCCACTACAGACGCACGCATGATTGCCGTAGATAAAGAAACCGGCTTGCCCTGCGAAAGTTTTGGCAGCAAAGGGCAAATTTCCTTGCTGGCCGGCATGGGCGAAGTAAAACCCTACTACTATTTTGTTACCTCACCGGCCACCGTTGCCAGCGGCGCACTAGTGGTCGGCGGCTGGGTCTTGGACAACCAAGAAACTCAGGAACCGTCTGGTGTAGTGCGCGGCTATGACCCAATGAATGGCGAATTGCTGTGGGCCTGGGATATGGGCCGCGAGGGTGACTCTGGCCTACCGGCTAATGGCGAAACCTATACCCGAGGTACACCCAATGTGTGGAGTCTTACCTCAGCGGACGATGAATTAGGCTTGGTCTATGTACCCACTGGCAATGCTACCCCTGATTACTTTGGCGGCCACCGTACCCAAATAATGGACAAATACGCCAGCTCCGTGGTGGCCATAGACGCTAAAACTGGCCTCACCCGCTGGCATTTTCAGACCACACACCATGACATTTGGGATTACGACGTACCCTCGCAACCAACGTTAGTGGACTTAACCATTGACGGCGTTGAGCGCAAAACAGTCATCGTGCCAACAAAGCGCGGCGAGATATTTATGCTTGATAGAGCCACCGGGGAAGTAATTACCGAGGTCACTGAACGCTCAGTGCCGCAGACAGATATACCTGGCGAGCGCAGTACAGCAACTCAACCCTTCTCAACGGGCATGCCTTCATTTGCCTACCCAAAGATCCGCGAGCGCGACCTTTTTGGCATTACCCCACTGGACCAAATGGCCTGCCGCAAAACCTTTTTGAAGTTGCGCTATGAAGGACCAATGACACCCCCCTCAACCCAAGGCACGCTACTTTACCCTGGCCCTGCTGGGGGCATGAACTGGGGCAGTGTGGCGGTAGATGAGCAACGCCAGTTGATGGTAGTGAATAACCTACAGCTACCGTGGATCATCCACTTGATTCCTCGAGAAAACGAATTAACCAGCACTGAGGGTGACTTCAACCCAGGCTACGGTATTGGTGGCCCTATGCGCGGCACACCATTTGCCGCAAAAGTAGAGCTATTCTCATCCCCCCTGAGCTTACCTTGCATCAAACCACCTTTTGGCGAGATCGCTGTTGTTGATTTAACGACGCAAAAAATTGTCTGGCGGCGCGGTACCGGCACATGGAATTTGGGCTTACCTTATGCTGCAGGCACCACTGTTACCGCCGGTGGCCTGATCTTCATGGGTGGGGTTATGGACGGTTATCTGCGGGCAATCGACGTTAATACAGGCGAGGAGCTGTGGAAAGACAGTCTGGACAGCTCATCTGACGCCACACCAATGAGTTATGTGAGCCCTAAAACGGGCAAGCAATACGTGTTGGTCACAATCCCAGGTCAACGAGTGCCCAGCCCAGAGGCATCTCATGAGGTTGGCGACGATGCGGGTGGGGCAGTTGAAGTAGCATCTAAGCTGCAAGGCGGTAAAGTGATCGCCTACGCGCTGGGCGATCAGTAACGGCTGGCAGTCGCCGGACGAGGCAGAGACACTTAAAGGTGCCAACGTCATTTGAGCGATAACCCGGTTAGACACGCATTCAAGAGAGGAGCAAAGGTATCGCCCTTGCTCCGCTACAGACACAGTCGGCCTATGGTTAAAAGGTTAAAAGGTTAAAAGGTTAAAAAGCGTACCTTTCAGACCGCTCGCTATTGTGCTTAGGCTACCTGCTCGCGTGCCAAAGGACCTAGCGTCGCTGCACAAGACTGAGCCGCTTCAACACCCTTAATCACAAAGTGCTCTTTGAAAAACTCGGGCTGGCCGTCGCTCATGAAGTCTTGAGGGGTCAACACGGCCGAGAATACGGGCACACCCGTGTCTAGCTGTACGCGCATCAAGCCGTCGATTACCGCGCTAGAAACGAACTCATGTCTATATATACCGCCATCGACAATCAGCCCAGCTGTAACAACAGCAGCGTATTCGCCGGTTACGGCCAGCAGTTTGGCTCTAAGGGGGATTTCTAGTGCACCGGGAACTTCAATAAGGTCAACCTGGCGAGCATCTAGCTCTTGGAACTCTTTGAGAAAGGAGTCTCGCAGCTGATCCACAATATCGCGGTGCCAGCAGGATTGCACGAACGCTATACGACCACGTTGTGAAGTATCGGAGAAATTTGAATTAAATGTAGTCATCTGTTGCTTGCCTTAAGTTCAGTTAAACAACAGGGCAAACGAGGATGTTTTGCTAGCTGCACACGGACGTGCAGGCACAGATAAACCTCATTCTCATAACCAGACTTTAACTGTCGGCCTCGGAATCACACCGAGTCTGCTGTCCCCTATCTTGCTAGCCTATGTGAGCTGGAAGCTTCATAAGCTAAGAACTTCGCACTTGAGTTTTCACTCACGTTCGAACTAGATAGAGCGCCCGCGGGCTACGCTTGCGCGATTACCGCCGGTGGGGATTTTCACCCCGCCCTGAGAATCATCGTTAAATAGACGATGCATGGAGTATACGTAACAAAGCTAGCATTTTACAAACACAAAATTCAGCGAGTTTTGAGTGCACTTTTTGACTGAACTTTTCGGGTGCATTGGCAACGCCGACTTTAAATGTGTTGGGGGAGTTCTAGGAAAGTGTTGTTCTACCACACCACAATAGTCAAGGGACGCTGGACGGCTATGTGAGCATCTAAGCAAAACCGTCTATTCCACCAATAGAATAAAACCAATAGAACAAAACCAATAAAATTAAGCGGCGAAGTTTAGCTAAAACGGGGCCAAACAAAGCGCCAAGTATCAAGCCAAACACTTCGCCACAATCGCGCCAATCGCGCCAATCGCCGAGCAATGCTTAGCCGCTATTGAACAATCCTCGATTTACCCTCTCCCCAATAGCGGTCTCGCAGCAACCGCTTATAGAGCTTGCCAGTAGGCAAACGAGGCAACTCTGCTTCGTAGTCAATAGAGCGCGGCACCTTTTGACGGGACAGATGCTCCGAGAGATAAACCAATAATTCTTCGGTAAGACTGTCGTCCCCTGCTACGCTGGGAATGGTTTGAATAACAGCCTTTACTTCTTCGCCCAAATCCACATTGGGCACACCAAACACTGCCGCGTCGGCAACTTTAGGGTGCGCGATCAACAAATCCTCACACTCTTGGGGGTAAATATTTACCCCGCCAGAAATAATCATAAAAGTCTTACGATCAGTCAGGTACAAAAAGCCATCATCATCCACATAGCCTACATCACCCACTGTGGTCATAGACCCATCCGAAGAAGTAGATTCCGCCGTTTTAGCCGCATCATTGTGATAGCTAAATTCAGTTGCTGTTTTAAACCAAAGAGTGCCAGGCTCACCATTGGGTAACGGTTGCATCTCATCGTCTAAAATCGTTAGATCCCCTAACACCACTTTACCAACAGTGCCTTGATGCGCTAACCACTCTTGAGAATTGCACGCAGCAAAACCTAGCCCTTCAGTGGCGCCATAGTATTCATGAATAATAGGTCCCCACCATTCGATCATTTGCTGTTTGACCATAACTGGACAAGGCGCAGCCGCGTGCACGGCAATTTCGAGAGAGGATAAATTAGCACTCGCCCGTTCTGCGTCGGAAAGTTTCAACATGCGACTAAACATGGTCGGCACCAACTGCGTATGTGTCACTTGATAACGCTCAATCAAATGCAGGTACTCAAGGGGATCAAAGCGCTCCATGATCACCACAGTGCCGCCAATGCGCAGCGTTAAGCTAACCGCTGCCTGAGGTGCCGAGTGATACAACGGCGCTGGAGAAAGGTAAATCATATCTTCACGATAGCCCCACAAGGCGCCTAAAAACTGAAAAATAGGCAACGGCTCAGAGGGTGGCTGCTGAGGTAACGGGCGGATGATGCCTTTAGGCTGACCCGTCGTACCAGATGAATAAAGCATTGAAGTGCCCAATTGCTCTAGGGCTAAAGGCGCTGGAGAACAACTATCTACAGCCGCGACAAAATCCGTCATACCCTGCGGTAATTCAACATCGCAGCCGTCAGTGACAAGCACCATTTGAATATTAGGACAGCTAGCTAGGGCTTCAACAACGATGTCAACTTTGGACTTCGAAGTGATCAGAACTTTCGATTCCGAATTGTTCACAATGTAGGCCAGTTCATCGCCAGTGAGGTAGGAGTTTATGCAGGTATAATATAAACCAGAACGCTCTCCCGCAGCACACGATTCCATATACCGCTCATTGTTCTCCATAAAAATGGCATAGTGATCTTGAAATTGCAGGTCTTGCGAGCGCAAAAAATGCGCTAACTTATTCGAACGTGCCTCGAAGTCTGCGTAACTCACTGCCAATCCAGTGCCAGCCATAATAAACGCTGGCCGATCTGGATTGGTTAAAGCATATTGACTTGGATACATAAGACTTCCCTATTCTTCTTCGTAATTCTGATTGTTCTTTTTGTTCTGCATGTTCTGCATGTTTTTTCGCCTCAGCAAGCGTCAGAGCAAATACTAACGATAAAATTCAGTTTGCTGGAATTTTGTGTTTAACTTGCTTTAGCTTTCTCGAATGCTGCAAACGCAAATATTGACACTGCTAAGAATGTGAAAACCATTCCGACGCCGCCCCCTAAAAATGCCAGCGCTCCGGCTAAATCGCCATCGCCATAGGGCGTAGTGGTAACCGAGAGTCCTCGGTTAGCGGCAAAGTTACCGCCCCAGTAAAAGACTGTATTGGCCCAACCGGTGATGATCATGCCCCAGCCAGCCCACTTTTCGCGGCGCCCAGATAGCTCTAGGGTTTGCATTAAATAGGCGGCGCCTGCGATCATCACACCATTCAAAATGCCACCTACATGCGCTGCCTGCCAGCCTCTGGTAGAACCTGGAATTGTCACTTTCCACTCAGGGAATGGCCACAAGGTCACCGCATCTAACAATGAAAATATAAGCATTACCCCTGACAGTAGACCTATCAACAGCACCGCCATTGCGTTGCCTATTACCAGGTATCTTAGTTTATTATCTGGCTGCACTGTCACTCTCCAACTTTCACCTTAAGCATACTGTCCATTTTTGCGTTATCTAGCGTCAAAACGTTTTTATCTTGGCGGTAGAGTTTCCGCCAAGCCACTGCAATAGGATTCTGCTGTGCATTACAAATGGGGTGATTGCGGGGGTGATATGAGCGCGAAAACACCGGCAGCGCCGCATAAGCTAAATCCCAAGCGAAGGATGCAAAAAACTTCCAAGCTAGAACTTTATCTTTCAAGCGCCGATAACGGGTCTCGCCCTTCATCATTAGGCGATAGGCTTTAAAAGTTTCCCAGCAAATATGCATAAATGCATAAAGCACCATATAGCAGCGATAACCCTCTGAGTCTGGGTAATGGGCCTTGAAGAAATCGAATGCCACGCCACCATGTTCTACTTCTTCTACCTGATGCCAAACCCATAACGCTCGAATGGTCGGATCGGCCTCTTGCATGAGTTCTTCGTAGCGGTTGAGGATGATCATGCCGCCAAGAAAAGTAAAAGTTTCGTAGCCTGCGGTAAATCCGATATGAAATCTTTGATCTTTGTCGGCGAAAATTTTAGTGAAGTAATTTTGCGCGCCCTGGTCCAACGCCGTAAGGCCAGGATACTTCTCAGCCATTTTCTCGGTCCATCTAACAAAGTTAAATGCATGATGCGCTTCTTGACCTATCAGCGCCTGCACCTCACCGAGCAACAAGTCATCTTTAAGCTCGCCTCTGTAGGCTCGCATAGTTTTCACCAAAAAGCGTTCAAAGTGCGGCACATGAACACCCAATGCATTTATGAACATTGAAAATTCAGGATTAGTGCGACTCCACAGCGGATCCGCCACTTGGCTTTCCGACAAGTCGAATTTCAGCGGGCGGACTGGGATATGGTCCATTGGATGTACAATCATTATGTGCTCTCCTAGCTTCTAGCATAGCCGAAACAAGCGCGTCTGTATGCTCAAAGCCCGCCCTCTATCCTGTGCAGATAAGTAGCCCCAGGAAGTCTATTTGTAGTAGTTTCAGTTTTTATGCATTGCGTAGCTTTCGTGCCATGAAGTTACTGATTGCGCTTACCGGCACCAAAAACAATAACTGGAAGACACTCAATGAACAACTCTCAACTGCAAAAGATCGCCGTCTTCACTGCTACTTTCTTACTGCTAGCCGCGCAATTGAGCCAAACGGTCCACGCAGAGGAAAAATTCAACGCTAATGCTGAGGTGAAAGACGGCGCCTGCGACTACTACGAAGCGGGGCAAAAGCATTTGTATTGGGGCGACCTCCATGTTCACACGGCCTACTCATTAGACGCCTATGCATTTGGCACTCTTAAAACGCCAGCCCAGGCCTACGCATTCGCGCGGGGTGAAGCAATGACTCTGCAAGATGGCTCCACCGCTCAGCTTGACCGCCCACTGGACTTTGCTGCTGTAACGGACCATGCAGAATGGTTTGATTTGCTACACATCTGTACCGACCCGCAAAATTTTGCGGACCCCTACTGCGAACGCCTAAGAAAAGACAGTTCAATGGAAAACGGTTCCAGTCTATTTGCCGACTACGTCATACCCACTATTACTCAAGAGTCGCCCCAAGCCACGCCAATATGTATTGCAGACCCCGCAAAATGTGTTGAAGCAAAAAAATCTCAATGGCAACGCGTACAAGATCAAGCCAACGCAGCAAACGACCCGTGCGAGTTCACAGCACAAATTGGCTACGAATGGTCGTACACCAAATCCTTTAGCCACTCGCATAGAAATATTATTTTCGCCAACGCAAACGTAACTGAAGATGCTATTGATTACATAAGACACCCTACCCTAAATGACTTATGGCAACAGTTAGAGAAACAGTGTCGCGTTGAAGATGGCTGCGACGCACTGGCCATTCCGCATAATACCAATATGGGCGACGGCACGACTTTCGACGTAGAAACCGAAGATGACCGAACGCTACAGCTGCGCGGTAAGTACGAGCGTTTGGTAGAGATACACCAAGAGAAAGGTAACAGCGAATGTTTGTCGCCGCTCAAATCTGATGAATCCGGCGATTGCAGCTTTGAGAATTACATCACTAATCATTCTAGGCCAAAGGCCAAAGACCAATTTAGCGATGCGCAATGGGCAAAAATGCGCAGCACTTACGTCCGTAGCTTGTTAATGAGGGGCTTGACTGCCTACCAAGACTCTGGCAAAGACCAGCTTAACCCTTTGCAAATGGGCATTATTGGCTCTACGGATAACCACGCCGGCACTCCCGGCCATGTCAATGAAGCCGCTTGGCAAGGAGCAGTTTTTGGCCTTGGGGACTTAGACCGCTCAATGGCTCGGAGAGTCTTTAATCCAGGCGGCCTAGTGGCCGTTTGGGCTGAGGAAAATACCCGGGAAAGCATTTTTGCTGGACTTAAACGCCGCGAAGTTTACGCCACTAGCGGACCTAGGATCAGCGTTAGACTCAGCGCAAACGCCCAAGGCGAAGCACTCAGCTGCGCAGCAAACCATGCATCTCCAGCAGATGTCAGTATGGGCGGCGACTTTCAACAGGCTCAAGGTGCACCCTCGTTCAAGGTCCACGCCCAAGCAGATCAAACACCCTTGCAAGAAATGGAAATCATTAAAGGCCAGTATAGGAATGGTAAATATGAGGAATCGGTGACAAGCGTATGGCAACGCTCAAACACTGGCAGTGATGTCTGCCAAATATGGCGGGACCAAAATTTCGACCCGAATGCACCAGCGTTTTGGTATGCCAGAATCAAACAAGCAGCAACGCCAAGGTGGTCGGCCAACTTGTGCCAGAAAGCTGGCAGATGCGAGGACTTCCCCGGTGCCGATGTCATGATCCAGGAGCGCGCTTGGACATCACCAATATGGTACCTACCGGAGCAATAGCGAAAATAATGCAAATACAAACCTTTCAACGCCCTTACAACTGGCAAGAAATCGACGCCGCGGTGAACACTCTAGGCGGCGCAATTCTGCAAGGCTTCATTACTGACGCCAAGGTAGAGGCGTATAACCAAACCACCGACGATTATATCCAACAGCATGAACAGGAGGGCTGGGCAGACACTGGCTCAGAGGATTACGATACTTTTTTGGGCAAAAACACTATTCGTCTGCATGGCCTGATAGAAAAACTACCAGCCACCGCCAACCTTATAGGCGACCCACAACTATTTGCCTGGGCGTCTCGCATGCTGGCGCCACTGGCCAGCTCCGTACTCCTTAGCGCGGCCGAGTTGATACAAATACAGCCACCAGAGCCTGCGCAGTTTTTACACCGAGATTCCGACTCTTGGCCCCTACCCATTGGCGAACATCCCATCACAACTAATGCCATCATCGCCTTTGACAACTTCACCACAGAAAATGGTGCAACCCTAGTTGCGCCAGGTAGCTGGCAATGGCCACTCGGGCGCAGAGCACAGGCTGAGGAATGCGCTCAGGCCGTTATGAATAAAGGCAGCGCACTGTTATTCCGGGGCGATATGATCCATGCCGGGGGCGAAAACAAGAGCAAAGAAAGTCGCAGGGCGTTATCAGTTTCGTACTGCGCGGGATGGTTACGCCCTGTTGAAAATAGCTTTTTGAACGTCAGCAAAGAAACCGCAAGTGGCCTGTCGGACGTACTCAAAGCGTTGCTTGGATATACCGTGCACGATGGCAGTGACCGCAATGGCGGCGTGGTGGGATTATACGAAAATGGCGACCCGATGAAGTATTTCCAGCGCCTGTCTCTTATACACATCTCCGAGCCCACGAGACGGACTCCTATCTC
>CAJXUL010000111.1 GCA_913060615.1 uncultured Gammaproteobacteria bacterium
AAGTACTTGGGTGCCCACGCCATCGGCAGTGAAGAGTTCTTTTAGAACGCCGCCATCCTCGCTAAAGGAAATAATATGGGCTTTGGTTACGCCACCGCGCACTGCTTGAATCATGGTGTCTAAGCGCAAGCGAGTGGTGGTTGAGATTTTTTCGTTGGCGTCTATGAGTACTTGCAACGAGGTAGGCGTTGCAGTGCTTTCGCGCTGGCCGTTGGTATCAGTCAGGTGATTCAACTCGTCTAGTACAATCAACTTATCTGCGCTTAGCGCCACACTGACATCCGCAGCTAATTCTTCTGCGGCCAAGTTAAAGGCTTGGCCTGAAGAGGAATAACCCATGGGCGACATCAGCACGATTGAACCTGAGTCCAGTAGTGTGTTGACTCGTCCTGTATCCACATTGCGCATACGGCCAGTGAATAAATGATCTATGCCCGCCAATACGCCAATGGGCCTTGCCGTGACAAAGTTGCCGGCAACCACACTAATCTCAACATTATGCAGTGGTGTATTGGGTAACCCGGTAGAAAATAACCCCTCCAACTGGCTGCGCAACTGTCCATAAATGCCGTTGATAATGTCCATGTCTTCAGCGCGGGTCACTCGGCGCTGTTCGTGCATCACAGAATCAGTCAGCGCGCTGTTTAGTTGCGGCCTACCACCATGAATTAGAACCAAGCGCACACCCAATACATGTAGCAGCGCCAAATCATGCACGATGTTGGTAATGTTCAGATGCTCAAGGCTGTCGCCACCTATAAACACTACAAAGGTTTTGCCTCTGTGCGCGCTGATATACGGTGTGGAGCCTCTGAACCACTGTGAGTATTCGTTAGTTTTCATGGTTAGTTGATACAGTAACGTTGAATGACTTGGCGCAGTGTAGCAATTGCAGGTGCTATATGGGCCTTTGCCAAATATTCATTGGGTTGATGCGCTTGGTCAATGCTGCCTGGACCCCAAACTACGGTTTCCATGCCCAAGGTTTGTAAAAAATGCGCCTCGGTGCCAAAGGCAACAGTGCCCGGAGCGCGCTTGCTCAAGCCGCTGAGTGTTTGTACCAGGTCACCATTTTCAGGTGTGGCAAAGGGCGGTATGGGTGGATAAGCCTTATCTAATGTCAGCGTCACCGGGCTGTCCGCAACAGCCTTCTGTATACGTCGCTCTAGCTCTGCGTGAATTTCTTCCGAGTCCATGCCTGGCAAAAGTCGCAGGTCGATTTGTAAATTGGCGTGGCCGCAAATTCTGTTTGGATTATCGCCTGCGCGCATGCAGCCCATATTCATCGTGGGTATGTTTACAGCGAAAGCATTGTTTTTATTTGCAGTAGCTAGCTCTGCCCGCATATCCAACAATGCGCTCATTACTTTGTGCATGGCGTCCAAGGCATTGTTGCCCAAGCTCGGATCAGAAGAATGTCCGGATGAACCCTGGATGTTAATCGACATCATACTGATGCCTTTGTGGGCAAATATGGGTTGCAGTTCTGTGGGTTCACCAATAATGGCGTAGTCTGCTTTTGGTCTGCCGGACTCAACTAGGTAACGACCACCGGCCATAGAAGATTCCTCGTCAGAAGTGGCCACAATAGTCAGTGGCGCGCTCAGCTTGCCATTGGCAAAAGCAGCAGCTGCCTCAAGGGCTACTGGAAAGAAACCTTTCATGTCACAGGAACCCAAACCATAAAATGCATCATCTGTATCTTTCAGTTTGAACGGATCGGACTGCCATAGGCTTTCGTCGAACGGCACCGTGTCGGTATGACCGGCAAGCACCAGGCCGCCTTTGCCTTCTCGCGGAGCAGGACCAAGGGTGGCAATTAGATTGGCTTTATCGGGTCGGCCAGGCAGAGGCATTAGCTCGGTGCTAAAGCCAAGATCGTTGAGCCAATTCCCTAGGTGCTCTATGACCTTGAGGTTGCTGCGATCGATATCGGCGCTGGTAGAGCTAACCGAAGGTTCGCCCACCAGTTGGCTTAACATTTCAGAAAATTTGGGTAACACGATTTTTATTTCATGCCGCAATTGTGCATGCAGCGCGAAAGCCTTTTTAGATTCGGGAGGTAGATTGTAGTCATAAGGGGCGCTCTGTGCACCCGCAACGGAACGGCCGTTATTGGGCCATATGCTACTTATAAAACGATGCCTGGCCAGTGGGTCGAGTTTTAAAGCGGCGGTGCATCCACAGATACTGCGCGGGCACTGATTTAACTTCCGCTTCTAACATAGCATTAAGGCGGGTTGCGTCGACTAGGTCATCGCCGGAGGGGAAGTTGTCTAACATCGGCGTGAACTTCAGCGTCCATGTTTTGCTCTTAAGATCTCTAAATTGATGCAGCATGAGCACTGCAGATTTATTTTTGCTGGCGAGTCGAGAACTGACCGTTATGGTGGCCGTGTCGATACCAAAAAAGGGTGCGAAGACCGAATGCTTAATGCCGTAATCTTGATCCGCCGCATACCACATGGCGCGACCTTGCTTCAGACGTTTGAGTATCTGGCGCATGTCACTGCGCTCAACAACACCGTCAAAAAAGGCTTTGCGCCCAGTGTATTGCAAACTCTCCCAAACCGGATTTTTGTTCTGTCGATACATCACATCGACAAAGCCAAAGGCACCCAAAGGCTGGCTGGTGATGTCAATTGTCGTATAGTGAGCGCCCACTAACACAATCCCATTGCCCAGCGCGTGGGCTGCGTGTAAATGTTCTACGCCCTCAATCTTGAACCTAGCCCCGAGGTCTCTCGAAGGGTTTAACCAAGGTAGGGCGATCTCAACGGCGCCAATCCCTGTGTGCACAAAGTTCTCCCGAACCAAAGCTCGTTGCTCTTGGGCAGACAACTCAGGAAAGCACTTGGCGATATTAACTTCGGTGATGTGACGTCTAGATTTGGCAAGATGGTAGCCCAGAAATCCAATGACTCTTCCCACCATAAATACTGCGCTCATAGGGAGTCGCGCAACGACCCACAAACAACCGACCAAAAGCCACTTGGGCCACTGCTTGATTGAAAGTTTGGATGCTAGCTTGCTTATGTCCAATTTGCCTTCTTCGTTGTTGTGTTGGTTAACATTCGTGGATCTAGGTGTCGGCAGTCAGTGCTATTGGGTATGCTCTCTAGGATAATACATTTGTTCTAATTGCCATACAGCGCGCCGAGGTTTGCTTGTCTCTTTTATCACTGAATACCATCGATGCTCTCAGTCCTGCCAATGGCCATGTATTGGTGGTTGGAGACATTTGGTTAGATCAGCAACAGTTGTCCAGTCCAAACCAAGCACAAGAGTTTTTTCAATCTGCGCAAAGTGCTGGGTTGGGTCTTGCTCTTGCACTGCAGACTCTACAAACGCCCTGCACCTTTGTCAGCTATGTGGGTGACGATAATCTGGGCGGTCAGATTAGAGACACGCTGGCAAACGCTGAGGTGCTTGGCGATCTGCTTGCGATTAAAGAATGGGCCACCTATACCAACGCGTTGGACTTTGTCGACAAGACTGAAGGCGGGGCTGACACACCGGCTATTGCTAACATGCGTCGGCACAAGGATGAAAAAATCATCCCTATAGATGGCTTTAGCGAATATCAAGCACACCTACAAAATCGCACTGAAAAATATTTGCTCAATGCTGCGGCGATAGTGGTTGTAGATTTAGATTTGGGTTGTATTGCAGAGCCGCGCGCCTTGAATTTTGTCGCCAAGCAACGGGGCGTGCCTATTGTTGCGGTGGTCTGTGAGCAAGCGCTCCCACGGTACGAGGGTTTTGATTTTATTGTTGCTGCCTCTGATGCAAATTTGTTAGCAAGCGTTGCCAATCACGTGGCGGGTTTTGTTGCAGCCACGGGGCAAAATCAGTGAGGTATCTGAGCATTTTTCTTACTCTAAGTTTTTATAAGTTTTTGCTCTGGCTGGCTTTGCCAATAGTCTATCTGCGTCTACTTATGCGCGCTCGCCGCGAGCCGGCTTACGCGGCTCGTAGAGGTGAGCGATTTGGTCGAGTACCTGATGGCGTAAAACCGGGTGCAATTTGGTTTCATACCGTATCGGCGGGCGAGTCGATTGCGGCGGCACCGTTGATCAGCAAAATGCTCGGTAGCATGCCGCAGCAAAATTTCTTAGTCACTACCATGACCCCAACGGGCAGTGAGCAAGTGCTCCAACGTCTGGGTGATAGCGTAGACCATTGTTACGCGCCTTACGATTTTACCTTTGCGGTGCGCAGATTTTTGCGCAAAACCCAGCCGCGCATGCTGGTGCTGATGGAAACTGAGATTTGGCCTAACCTTATTATGCAGGCCGAGGCGCAGGGCATTCCTGTAATGCTCATTAATGCACGTATGTCAGAGCGCTCGGCCCGTGGTTATCAGCGTATGAGTTGGTTGTCGCGTCCTGTCCTTGGAGTTATCAAGCATATTGCCTGTCAATCCCCAGAGCATATGCAACGCTTTATTGACCTTGGTGTGGATGCGCAAAAGGTCAGCGCTTTAGGTAGCGTGAAGTACGACTTACAGTTGCCGCAAAATTTGCTCAAGCAAGCATCATTGTTGAAAGCCCAGCTTAATCTTCGTACTCGCCCTGTTTGGATTGCCGCCTCCACTCACCCCGGTGAGGAAGAGCAGATTATCCGAGCACACCTATTACTACGAGCTCAATTGCCAGAATTATGTCTTTTGTTAGTGCCACGACATCCGCATAGAGCGGGAGACATAGGCGCGCTTGTTAAGCAGCACAATTTGTCGTGGAGGGCTTCCAGTGAGGGGCCGGCTACAGGCGTTTATGACGTCATAGTGGGAGACGTAATGGGTCAGTTGCTGACTTTGTACAGTTTGGCGGATGTCGCCTTTGTAGGCGGCTCTTTAGTAGAACATGGTGGGCATAACCCAATTGAACCTGGACTATTGGGCCTGCCCATTGTTGCAGGACCAGCTGATTTCAACTTTGCTGAAGTGGTGGCGCAATTGAGTGAGGCGGGTGCTTATAAGAAAGTTGCCAGCGCTGATGAATTGGCTGAAGTGGTTGGTGATTTGTTGGCTGATGTAGCCAAGCGTGAACTAATGGGGTCTAAGGCTCTTTCAGTGGTCAAGAGTAATGGCGGTGCCACCCAGCGCACCTTAGCGCTGCTGGATAGTCAGATAGAGCGTTAGCTTTCTAGCGTTTTTAACCCACTGCTCTTTAATCTAGCGTTCTTTAACGCTTTTCAATCCTCTTTAATAATGACTAATTTAGCGAAGGCTCAGTGAGACTACGCGTTCCACCAAATCTCCGCTGTCTATAAACTGATTCAATTCTTCAAGATCTTCTTGGGTCAGCTTGCCAGTAGTCTGTTTGAGTCGCATTAAATTCAATACGTAGTTGTAGCGCGAGTCTGCGTAGTCAAACTGCGAGCTGAACAAACGTTGCTGTGCTTGCAGCACGTCAACAATATTTCTCGTACCTACTTCGTAACCGGTTTCTGTAGCTTCCAAAGCAGACTGAGATGAGCGTATGGCTTTTAATCTGGCTTCAACGCGTACCACGTCTGTAGCGACAGACTTAAACAAATTACGGGTATTGCGTGTCACCGTGCGTTTTTGGTTAAGCAACTGCTCTTGAGATTGCGCCACTCGAGCATTGGCTTCTCTGACTCTGGAACGCACAGCGCCACCTTGATAAAGCGGCAGGGTCAGTGACAGCGCGTAAATAGTATTTTCTGTGGTGGTGTCGCCAGCATTTGCGCCGAAGAAATTTTGTCCGCCAGTGACGTTTTCAGCATAGGTGGCCGTGGCGTCGATCGTTGGCAAATGGTCAGAGCGTCTTGCGCGTACATCCGCTCTGGCAGCGGCCAGTTGGGCCGAAGCCGCCTTTATGCCTAGGTTAGATCTAAGCGCCGTAGCCACCCACTCTTCTTCATTTTTTGGGTTGGGGTCAACAATGGGCAAAGTTTGTGAGAGTCGGGCTAACTGATCGTAAGAACGACCAGTGAGCGTGCTTAATGTTTCAAAGCTAATGTCATGATCACTTTCAGCCTGAATGCGCCTTACAACTGTGCTGTCGTAAACCGCCTGAGATTCCAGTACATCGGTAATGGCCACTAAGCCCACTTCAAATCTTTGCTGCACCTGTTCTAGTTGTCTTTGTACCGCAGTAACTTCAGCGTTTGTGGTGTCTAAACGGTCCTTGGTGCGTAAAATATTCAAGTAAGCTTCAATAACGCGAACGATTAAATCTTGATTTTCTGCTTCCAACTGCATACTCGCGGCTTCAACAGAAGACTTGGCGCCACCTAGAGTGTACCAACTGGCCAGATCTAACACGGGCTGTCGCAACTGCGCATTCCAGCTGTTGTCGTTGTACTCTTCGCCGAGAACGGCCTGTCCTCCGAGTAAGATGTCGCGATTAATTTTGCTGGTACTAGTTTGGGCGCCAAGGCTAGGTAGCAGTCTTGAGCGTGCTTGGGGAACTAATTCTTTGCTGGCGGCAAAAGACGCATTGGCCGCACCCAGCACTGCGTCGTTGTCTTTAGCGGTTTTGTAGACGTCGAGCATATTCTCGGCAACAACCAATGGTGTTATTAGCATGCTGGCGGAGAAAAGGGCCGCCATTTTTATAATGCGTAAGTTTGAGATGTTGTACTGCTTCATAAAACTTCCTGTTTCAGAAAATATCCTAAGTATTATGCCTATGCTCACTCTGTCGAGTATATCAGATCCATGAAAGGACTCCTTTCTTAGCCTGTTGTTAAGACTAAACCTAAGATTTCGCAGATTATGCGCTCAATAGCCGTTTAAGTAATGTGAATCTGGTGACTTTGCAGGCTCGTTTTTAGACACTATGTGCTTCCCAGTTCGCCGGTTATCCAAGTTATACGCCCTGTAATACAAATTCAGTTCGTTCTTATGATGGTTTAGCCCCCGCCGTCCTCAGAGCACTGTTTGCCAACTTCAAAGTGCCCATATTATGGGGTGGCTAACTTAACGTTTTTCCTACAGTGCGTTGTTCTATGAACGCTGCCAAGTCGACAATTTGTCCGACCAGTAGCTAATTTCCTAATTGTCGAAATAAAAGCGCTTAGCCCCAGTGACCCAAGGCAGTCTGGTGGGTATATTAGGTAACCTGAAGCATTTAACAGTCACCCAATAACTACCTAGGCAAGCAGTGTCAGAAAAACGCCCAGAGACAGATGAAGATATTTTAAGCCGCTCCAAGGCTTTAACTCGCGGTTTCGCCAAGGGTGAAATATCGAGTATTCGCAAGCGAACCTACAAGGTAGATTTATCTGCCCATATGGCGGTGTGTGACATTAATTACCAGCGCATGCTCAAGTTGTTTCCAAAAATGCGCGAGCAAGACGAAATGAAGATTGCTTTGACGCCGGGTGCAGATGGCACTTTTGTGGTCATTAAAGCTTTAGAGCGCAGCCCTTATACGACCCTTTTGCATTTGAGCCAGCAGCCCAAATTGAATTGGGGCAGCAGCCCAAATATGCGTATTCGCATGTACCACGACTCTTCCAGCGCCGAGGTGGTGGAATATCAGCACGAGAATCGTTTCCATGGCCATTATGAATACCCCAATCAACGCATGCGTCACCCGGATGAAAAAGTGCAGTTAAATCGCTTTCTAGGTGAATATTTGAGTCTTTGTTTAGCCATAGGTGGGGTTGTTGAGCCGGTAAATCTGTCCATTGAGTAACCGAGTTCTTTCTTACAAAAAGCGCAAATGCGGTAAAAGTCGCCAAAGCCCTGAAGGCTATTCTGAAGGCTACTCTGAATGCTCTTATAAAGAGTATAAAGATAGGAAAGGCAGCAACGGTAGGATTGTGCAGGTAGTGGGAACAAGCTTTTAATGCAAAGGGTTTTGCAAATCACAGATTGTCATCTTGTTGAGGCAGGCCAAACCTTATTGGGGGTAGATACCCAGGCTTCATTAGAGGCTGTGTTGGCCCAGGCTAAAACCCAAGATACTTGTGATGCGGTGGTGGCCTCCGGAGATCTTGTGCACGAAGGGTCGCCGGCTATTTATCAGCGCTTTTTAGATACCGTCACGCGCTTTTTCGATGTGCCTTTATTGTGCTTGCCCGGCAACCATGACGTGTTGGCAAACATGCACCATGCACAGTTGCCAATGCAGGCTTTAACTTTAGGGTCGTGGCTTATTGCGCCACTGGACTCTCATGTAGATAACGAACCATCTGCCTATATTGCGCCGGATGATTTAACTAATCTCACTCAAGCTATAGTGGCAAGTGACGCTCAGCACCTTTTATTGGCAACTCATCACCCTCTGGTTGAGATTGGCGCGCCTTGGTTAGATAAAGATCGAATTTTACGCGTGGAAGAATTAATGACTGCAATTGCGGCGAGTTCTGGTGCAAAGTTACGCGGGGCTATATTCGGTCATGTGCATCAAGAGATAGATGTGACAAGTGATCATGGTCCTCTGTTAGGGTCGCCCTCGACTTGTTTCCAATTTGCGCCAAATAGCGCCACGTTTACTTTGGATGACAAGCCGCCAGGCTATCGCTGGCTGTCTCTAGCCGCCAATGGCGGTATAACAACTAAGTTAGAGCGTTTAACCACGCACTCCTTTAAACCAACTATGAATTAGGTAAATGGCCGAAAAAACATATTCTGCGGAATCATTACAGGTCTTAACTGGATTGGAACCGGTGCGTCGCCGTCCTGGCATGTATACCGATACAACAAGACCCAACCACTTAGTCCAAGAAGTGGTAGATAACAGTGTTGACGAAGCAATTGCGGGTCATGCCCAAGAAATTGAAGTCACTATTAATCAAGATGGCTCAATCGAAGTGCAGGACGACGGTCGCGGTATGCCCGTTGATATTCACCCGGAACACAAGATCTCGGGTGTAGAACTTATTTTGACGCGCCTGCATGCGGGTGGAAAGTTCGACAACGAAAACTATAGTTTCTCCGGCGGCCTCCACGGTGTAGGTGTCTCGGTAGTGAATGCTTTGTCCGACTGGCTTGAAGTAGAAGTGAAGCGCGATGGCAATTTGTATCGTCAGCGCTATGTCAGAGGCGAGCCCGTTACCAAACTGGAAAAGGTCGATACCGTTGGTAAGCGCAATACCGGTACTCGGGTGAGATTTATTCCTGAAGCCGCGTATTTTGATACTACCGCGCTGGCAATGACGCGGCTGCGCCATTTGCTTCGTGCCAAGGCGGTACTTTGCCCAGGTTTGCGCATGAGTTTGTCAATTGAAGGCAAACCCGATGACAACATCAGTTGGTATTACGAAGATGGTCTAAAACAATATCTTGAACAAAGCATAGGTGACGCAGAGTGCGTACCTGAAATGACTATTCAGCATACTGCCCAAGGGGTTCAGGAAACTACAGACTATGTGCTTAAGTGGGTGGTTGATGGTTCTGCACAAATTGCAGAGTCTTACGTAAATCTTATTCCTACGGCTGCTGGTGGCACCCACGTTAATGGTCTGCGCTCAGGTTTGGTTGATGCGCTGAAAGAGTTTTGCGAGTTCCGAGATTTATTTCCTCGCGGCGTAAAAATTACCGGCGACGACATTTGGGACCAGTGTAATTACGTGCTCAGCGTTAAATTGGCAGATCCACAATTTGCTGGCCAAACAAAAGAACGTTTATCTTCTCGGCAGTCAGCAGTTTTTGTTGCAGGTGTAGCCAAAGATGCCTTTAGTTTGTGGTTAAACGAGCATTCGGTTGAAGGCGAAAAAATTGCTGAAATGGCCATTAGCAATGCGCAAAAACGACTTTATGCAGCAAAAAAAGTTGCTCGTAAACGCATTACTTCTGGGCCTGCACTGCCAGGAAAATTAGCCGACTGTTCCGGTCAGGATACCGC
>CAJXUL010000112.1 GCA_913060615.1 uncultured Gammaproteobacteria bacterium
GAGATAGGAGTCCGTCTCGTGGGCTCGGAGATGTGTATAAGAGACAGGTATTAAGACGCTCGTAAAGCGCTACGAAAAAGCAGATATTAAGGTGACAACAAAAATCTATCCGGCTGGTCGACATGAAATGTTTAATGAAACCAACCGTGAAGAAGTGTACACCGACTTACTCTACTGGTTAGATTCGATAAACTATGACTGATACAACTCAAACGCCAGAACCCATATGGCAAGACGCCATCTCATTGTGTCGAGATCTACAAAGTGGCGTCACCACTGCGGTAGCCATAATGGAGAACGTTTACGCACGCATAAATGCGCTAAACCCTAAGTTCAATGCCATAGTGAATTTGCTCGATTATGATCAAGCAATGGCGTTGGCGCGCCAAGCAGATGCCGTGTCGGTAGCAGACAGAGGCATACTGCACGGACTGCCAATGGCCCTGAAAGATGCAGTAGCCATGCAAGGCTTCCCCACAACTTGGGGTTTTAAACCCTTTGCGAGCCGCATAGAAACTACGGACGACGGTTTGGCCACGCGCTTGCGTGAGGCGGGGGCAATTTTTATTGGTCACACCAACATGCCAGAGTTCGGTTTTGGTTCCAGCACCTTCAATTCGCTCTTTGGCACCACTCTAAATCCATACGACACGAGTAAAACAGCTGGAGGCAGCAGTGGCGGCGCGGCTGTGGCATTAGCCACTCAGATGCTCCCACTAGCCGATGGCAGCGATCTTGGCGGCTCTCTGCGTAATCCCGCCAGCTTCTGCAATGTAGTGGGTTTTAGACCTTCAATTGGGCGCATGCCCTTCAATAAAAACTTTGCTTGGTACGGTCGCATGGTGACCACAGGCCCCATGGCTAAGACAGTTAAAGACACCACCCTACTGTTTTCGGCAATGGCCGGACCAGACCCCATCGACCCGCTAACTCTACCTGAGCCAGGGCACCATTTTATCGATGGCCTGGACGCTATCAAAACACCAAGCACCCTTAAAATTGCCGTCAGCACTGACCTAGGGTGCTTAGAAGTCGATCAGGAGGTAGCCGATATTATTCATGCAGCGGGAGAAGTTTTCGCTGGTTTAGGTGCGAGCGTCACGCCAGACGCCCCGGACTTAACCGGGGCAATGGATGTTTTTCAAGTTCAACGCGCAGCCGGTTTACGCCCCTTGGGGGACAGTTTAGAGAAAAATTTCCCCGCATGGCGGCTCGATGCAAAAGACACTGCTATCTGGAATATTGAAAAGGGCGCTCAACTTTCCGCTGACGACATCATGCAAGCAGAAGCCACCCGCTCAAAAATATACGCTCGGGCGGTGGAGTTTTTTCAACACTACGATGTGCTGATTCTGCCCGCGGCTCAAGTACCGCCTTTTGCGGCGAGTGAAGAATGGGTTAAACAAATCAACGGTGTGAAAATGCAAACTTACCTCGATTGGATGGCAGTATGTTGCATGATTACAGTCACAGGACTACCGGCTATTTCCGTACCTGCAGGATTCACAAAGAGCGGCTTACCCGTGGGCTTACAAATAGTTGGCAGACCCAGAGGTGACCTTGCCCTACTACAAATTGCACAGTTATTTGAGGACGCGACACGCCACTATGAAACGGCCCCAGCGCTCTAGGGCTGGCTATCGAGCGACGAACACTTATGCAGAAGAAAAAATTATTGTTTGTCGCTGCCCATCCGGATGATGCGGAATTTTGTGCAGGCGGATTGATCAGTGCCTGGAGCAAGGCTGGGCATAGTGTAAAAATCCTTTGTTTAACAAACGGCAATGCTGGTCATCATCAAATGCTCGCTGATGAACTGGCCAGGCGCCGTGCTAAAGAGGCAAGGCTGTCCGCCGAAATAGTCGACGCCGAACTGGAAATTTGGGATCAAGCGGACGGCGAGTTAGTTGCTAGCATTGCATTAAGAAAGCAGCTCATCGGCTGTATCCGCGCGTTTGCGCCAGATCTCATCGTTACCCATCGGGTAGCCGACTACCATCCAGACCACCGAGCCACAGGTCAATTGGTGCAAGATTCCGCTTACCTCTTACAAGTGCCGGCTATCGTCCCAGAGCATGCTGCTATGCAGCGGATGCCCGCAATTTTATTAGCCTACGACCGCTTTCAAGACCCTCGCCCCCACCGGTTAGATTGGGTAGTAGACACCAAAAATCATATCGAAACGGTTCTAAGCATGCTTGCCTGTCATCAAACTCAAGTGTTTGAGTGGCTGCCAAAAATTATGCGGATGACCGTTCACACGGACAATAAGAAGGGCTGGTTACGTAAATTTTACCTAGCGAAACCTAAGGCGGTAGCAAAAGCTGCTTCAAGCGCAGGCGCAAGCAATCCTTCAGCAGAAACCGCAGATTTAGCTTTTGCTGAAGCCTTTGAAGTATCAGAATACGGCGGCCGCTTTGATCCATCCGACTTCAATTTTGTAGATAAGAATAACTAATATGACCGACAACAATTCGTCACCCAGTCAACTGCCTCAACTGTATTCACTGCAAGCTATAGGTATAGCTACCTTCTTTGGCTCTATTTTGGCAGGTGGCTTCTTAATCAGCGAAAACTATCGCGCCTTGGGTATGAAGCAATTAGGTTATATAACTCTCGCCATTAGCCTGTTTGCTTTTTGCCTAAGTTCAATTGCTGTAGCGAATTTTGTTGGACCTGTGGTAACTGTGGAAGGAGAAATGCAGAGCATAAATTTCACGCCGGTCTTGTTGATCATTATTGCGCAAGTGCTAGGTCTACTGTTTATAACTCATGTTATACAAGGCAGCATGCTTGCCACCTTCACCGAAATGCAGGGAAAATTTCACTCCACGTGGCGGGCAGTGGGCATGGGGTTAGTGGCCTATATTGTCCTAGCCACCGTGGCTTATACTATTTTAAGCACGCTTGGTTTGAATAAATAGCCAATTGCCGCTCAACAGCGCAAACGCATTAGCGCACCGTCAGCATCCTTGATGATTTTACTCAGCGGTACTATTAGTTAGTAGCGGTTAGTTAGTAGCGGTTAGTTAGTAGTTCGTCGCAGTGAGTCAGTAGCAGCTACTTTTTTACCTGTAAATTTTCCATGGAACTGCCTGACATTTACCAAGATAACTAAACCCAACATTATGCGTCATTTGCCCCAACGACGATTGAAGTCATCGGTCGAATTTACCCGAGGATAATCTTTGTCTGGAACAGGGCATTGTAGAAACTCGCAAAGTGGCCCCCAACCATCACCGGGACGATAAACCAACAAATTGTCCGCTGGCACATTGTCTATCACTGCTTGGTTATGCTTTTCATAGCACTCTATGACATGAGCTTTGTCATCCATGCGGCCGTCAAATACGCCGTTCCAAATCACTTCATAAACCATTGCTGAGCGCGCTAAGGCCTCTTCGTCTTGTCTATTCTCAGCATCTAAACGCGCATGCTCGGAGGCTCGCCAAATGGTGTTCATTACGCTTTGATACCACTTGTCCGAGTCTCTCAGCGACAAAATGATCCGTGCCTGAGGGTAGGCCTGAGATTGTTCTCGCCAAAAACTTGAGGACGGCCAGTCTACAGACGCTTTGTAACCTGCAAAAAGCTGCGCCCAATCAATACTTTGACCTTTCGCCACGCTGCTCCAGAGCTTACTGTGAGACGGGTTTAACGGCACCTCCATCATGTGATAACACTTATCAAAACCTAGCGTTTCTAGGGCGAATTTGAGGGACAACGTTCCCGTGCGCCCAAACCCTGCTCCAATTATCTCTATCGTCATATTTCTCTCCTAGCTTTTACCGCTGATCGATTTCGGTGTGTTATCTGCCGAATGCAGCATTTTCATATTGGAACCACCCGGCTAAAGCAAACGATAAACTTGGCTGGCAGTATCATGAAACAGCCATTGCTGATCGGCTTGTGTATGTTTCTCCGCGATTTTTTTAAACGCATTCCAAAGTACATGGTAGGAACAACTTTGCTTATCAACTGGGAAATTGCTCTCAAACATACAGCGTTCCGGACCAAACACTTCAATAGCAAAGTCATGATAGCGACCAGTGCTTGCAACTATTTCATCTGATGTCGCAGGTTTATCGCGCTTATGCCAAGCAAAACCATTTACGGGCATCACTATGCCACCTAATTTTGCCACCACGTTAGGGCATAAGGCCAACCGCGTTACATCCTTCTGCCATTGCTCAAAAATCTCCCCACCTTTACTGGCGTAAGGGCCTATGCCTAGAGGACCACCGAAATGATCAAATATAATAGTAACCTTGGGAAATGCCTTGGCCAAAGCCGTCAGATCACTGATCTGCGGGTGATACAACCACGCGTCGAAACTTAAAGCGCGCTTTTCTAACTGAACAAAACCTTGTTGAAAGGATTCATCCAAGAATAAATGTTCAATGGGATCGGTGTGCGAATTACGTACTGATGCACTGGCATCCCAGCCCGCAGCATGACGAATACCGCGGAACCTGGGAGATGCGGCCATGTGCGCATCTAATACCGGCCCAACCTCATCACCCAGAGTTAGGTCGGCATAGCTGACAATGCCAGCACAAACCTTGGCCTGCCCGTATTGATTGGACGCAGACATAGCCGCTATACCATTCACAAATTCTGTCTCTCCTACTGGTGCCATAGCCTGATCGGCACTCGCGCTGTACATAGACCCACACTCGACAAAAACAGTGCTCACCACATTATGCCCCTGCCCTATATCCGCCAATAATTCAGGCAGTAAGTAGGCATTGCTATCATGGTCCCAAAGATGATGGTGGGGATCACAAATCATACGTTCAGGATCTAAGATTTCTTCACGCACCAAATCTAGCCACTGATTGCGGTCGGTGGGACCAGCCATCAGTAAACAACCACCGAGCGAATGCCTTCGCCGCAGTGCATTGCTTCAAAGCCTTTGTTGATGTCTTCCAATGCAAAAGTATCGGTGATCAAGTCATCAATATTAATTTTGCCATCCATATACCAATCTACAATTTTTGGCACATCTGTGCGGCCCTTAGCACCACCAAAAGCGGTACCGCGCCAAACTCGGCCGGTAACCAATTGAAATGGCCGAGTGGCAATTTCTTGGCCCGCCGCTGCAACACCAATAATAATACTTTCGCCCCAACCCTTATGACAGCACTCCAACGCTTGACGCATCACTTCAGTGTTGCCGATACATTCAAAGGAATAATCCACGCCGCCATCGGTCATATCCACAATGGCCTCAACCACGTTATCGACCGAATTGGGGTTGATAAAATCTGTCATACCAAATTTTTCACCTAACGCTTTACGCCCGTCATTAAGGTCTATGCCAATGATCCGTTCTGCCCCCGCCATACGAGCACCCTGAATAACATTCAAACCAATACCACCCAGCCCAAATATTGCGACATTTGAACCCGGCTCTACTTTAGCCGTATTCATCACCGCACCTAGTCCAGTGGTTACGCCGCAACCGATATAGCAGACTTTATCAAACGGCGCGTCGGACCTAATTTTGGCTACGGCAATTTCTGGTAGTACAGTGAAATTGGCAAAAGTAGACGTGCCCATATAGTGATAAATGGGGTCACTGCCAAGAGAAAATCTAGACGTGCCATCAGGCATTAAGCCCTTGCCTTGAGTCTCACGAATGGCGCCACATAAATTGGTTTTTCCAGATAAGCAGAACTTACACTGCCTGCACTCAGGGGTATAAAGCGGGATCACATGGTCGCCTGCTTTGACTGATGTCACACCCGCACCGACTTCACGCACAATGCCCGCGCCTTCGTGGCCAAGAATGGACGGAAAAATACCCTCGGGATCGCCACCAGACAGGGTGAAGGCATCGGTATGGCAGATACCTGTAGCCATCACTTCAAGCAACACTTCCCCGGGACCGGGGCCTGCAAGGCGAACGGTTTCTATACTCAAATCTTGACCTGGACCGAATGCCACGGCGGCTTTAGTTTCCATCATGTAACTTCCTTCTTTAACATTGCGCTTTTAGCAGCATGCCTCTATTCAGCGCGTCTAACTTCTAGCTGACAACTGTACACCCCGATTGAGGTATCTCTGTGCCTTCATTATATAGGGCAAATACATTGAGCCGACAGCAAATGAATTTACGACGGTCTAGTGTGAGCTGCCTTTATTCGCTTGAACACTGGCGCTGCCTGCGTGAGTTTTATTTTGCAATGCTCAAACTGGGCATCACTAAACCAGAGAGTACTGTTAAACTCAGCCGATGATCTTGCCTATCCACCACAACTTGCACGTACGCGCCTCGGTCAAGCGATGAGACTGGGCATGCGCGTGGCTCTTAGCCTTAGAAGCTGGCGAAATTTTGTGCCACTGATTGCTGTGCTCACCCACTACCGCCGCCAAGATCTAAGCCACGACTTACTCGCCGGATTAGTGGTGGGTATGGTCACCATTCCCCAGGCCGTAGCCTATGCCTATCTGGCTGGTGTGCCGCCCCAGTCTGGGCTTTATGCCTGCCTACTGCCCATGGTCATATATGCCATTTTTGGCAGCTCCAAACAAATGGTAGTCGGGCCTGTGGCTGTGGCTGCTTTATTGGTAGCCGCAACGGTGAGCGAATACGCGCCCAAATACAGCGACGCCTATTTGGCTATCACCGCGGTGCTATGCCTGCAAATTGCAGGTATTTTGTGGCTACTCAGGCTTTCTCAAATGGGCGGACTGGTGAACCTTTTGAGCCATCCTGTGATCACCGGCTTTGTAAATGCCGCCGCTATCCTAATCATAGTCAGCCAGTTACCTGCGTTAAGTGGTATCGCCCTTGGAGAGGCAGAAAGTCCATTAGCCGATTTACTCAATCTTCTGGGCGCAGTGAGTCACTTGGACGCTCTAACCCTGACCTTTGGTCTATGCACGCTAACCTTTTTAGTTGCCAGCAAATGGCTAATTGCCAAGTGCCTAAATTTATTTGGCGTTGAACAAACCCTCGACCACCCGGCTACCCGCACCGGGCCAATGTTAGCGGCCATCTTCAGCATCATGATTGTCGGTGCGTTTGGACTTAGCACAGATCTAGAAACCGTAGGCTTTGTCCCTCCCGGACTACCCAGCATCGTTTGGCCGGACTTCGACTTAGAGCTCTGGCTAAATTTGCTCCCCGCAGCAGCAATCATCGCCATCATCACATACGTAGAAAGCTACTCTATCGGCACTACTCTGGCGGCTAAACAGCAGACTCGCATTAACCCCCATCAAGAATTGTTTGCTTTAGGCGCAGCCAACGTCGGCGCTGCAATTACTGGGGCGTATCCGGTAGCAGGATCTTTCTCACGCTCCAGCGTGAACTATTCCGCAGGCGCACGAACCCCGGTGAGTTCACTCTTTTGCGCGTTGGTAGTGGTTGTAACACTGGTTTTTTTTACTGGCCTCTTCGCCAATTTACCCAAGGCTGTATTGGCAGCCATAGTCATTGTGTCTGTAATCGGCCTGATTGATTTTAAAAGCTCGCGTAAACACTGGTCCGTTTATCGACATGACAGTTGGACAGAATTGGCAACCATGGCGCTGGTGCTGATTTTTGGTGTAGAAGTTGGTTTGCTCGCTGGGGTAGGCATATCTATTGCGCTGTTTATCCGTAGCTCTAGCCAACCTAATATCACTCAGGTAGGACGGCTTGGTGATACTGAACATTTCCGTTCAGTGAAACGTTTCGAGGTAACAACCTACCCAAACATCTTAGCGCTTCGTGTAGATGAAAATATTTACTTCGCCAACGCCACGCAAATAGAAGATCGACTCTTAAGGCGCGCCTTGCGCCGCAAAGATACGCGTCATCTACTTATTGTTTGCAGCTCGGTGAATATGATCGACGCAACCGGTTTGATGATGCTTTATCGCTTAAATAGTCATCTTAATGAGGCAAATATTTCTCTGAGTTTGAGTGACGTTAAAGGTCCGCTAATGAAGCAGCTGGGCGCTACAGATATCGCAGGGACAATTAGTGGAGAAATTTTCTTTAATGCGGACCAAGCCATTAAGCAGCTGACGCCGAACGCTCAGGTGACAGAAGGCACGCATGAAAATCCTTGATGGCTATCTAACTCGGGTAGCAACCCTTGCTGTTTTTTTGACGCTGTTATCTCTCGTCAGCATTACCAGCCTTTTTGCGCTGTTTGAGGAACTAGGTGAAGGTCAGGCCACCTACGGGTTTATTGATGCGCTTATTTATTTGGCACAAACCTTGCCTCGAAGAATAGACGAGCTACTTATTTACTGCGTATTTCTTGGCTATCTACTGTCTTTGGGCAGCCTTGCAGAAAACGGCGAACTCACAGCAGCAAGGGTAGCGGGCGTATCTCCTATGCGCCTACTCGGCGGTCTGATTCCTTCGCTCATTATCTGCCTGTGCGTGTCCTTTAGTCTGAGCGAGTATTTGGCACCCTTTGGCGAACAAGCTGGCGAGCGCGGTAAACAAAGGGCTCAGTACGGGGAAAACGCGTTAAGCAAAAAAGGTGGGCTGTGGTTCCGCGATGGCAGTGAATACGTGCAAATAAGTAGCTTAGAGTCTAATGGGGACCTAATGGGTGTGGTGCGCTATTCCGTAAATGAGCGGTATCAGCTCACGCAAAGTCTGCGCGCTGAATCTGCAAAATATAATGAGGGTACTGGTACTTGGACACTGTACAACGGCAGTAGTACCCAACTCGGCAACATTGCTACTCAGGCGGAAATTTTTGCGCAAATGCTTTGGCAAACCCCGATGACACCCAAACTCCTAGCTAGCCAAGCGTTCCTAGAGCCACGAAAAATGCCCTTAATAAGTATTCATAATCAGATTGCCTTCCTCGAACAACAAAATTTGTCAGCCACAGAGTACGAGCTTGTTTATTGGGCGCGCATACTTAAGCCTCTCACCTTTTTTGGTATGGCTCTGTTAGCGCTGGCCATAGTAATTGGACCACTGCGCAGCTCTGGCATGGGACAACGTTTGACCATCGGCATCTTTGTGGGGCTAGGTTTCAAATACCTACAAGATCTCTTTGCACCCACGGCCATAGTGTTTGGCGTGCCTGCGATCATGGCAGTTGCCCTGCCCACGATTATTTTCGCCTTAGCGGCTAGGTCATTGATTAAGCGATACGCGTAACTGCTATATATGCCTCGTCATACTCCTGCCGATGATTTTGTGGCTGGCGTAAAAAAATTAACCAGACACACACCTACCACCCGGCCCCAACCTACTCATTTTTGTTCAACCTGTATTCACCTGCACCCGACGTCATTTACCAAATTTTCCGGCACACATCCTCTCAACAAGCCATCACTCCGACCAACGGTAGGCGTAAAAATCGAGAACTTATTAGGAGAAGGCTAAAATGAAAGCCCGCCAACAATATTTTGGGAGTGGCAAGTAATATGCGCCTAATAAAAAAGAGTGGCTTAAACCGAGGTGGTAGGTTCATCCTGAATAGACAACTTTTGGTTTTCTTCGCAGCCGCGAGCTTGCTTATCATAACAACGGGTTGCGCTGTGATAGGTATTCCCGAAACAATTCAAAGCGCAAGCAAACCGAGCGTAAGCAAACCAATAGAAGACTGGGCCAACGTACTGAGAAACCATGCAAACGCCAAAGGCTAAGTAGATTTCAAAGGTGTTCAAAGCAACCCTGACGCGCTCCACCGCTATGTGAGCTATGTGGCTGAGGCAGATCCACAACAGGTATTTTCCAGCGCTGACGAAAGGCTTGCCCACCATATCAATGCCTACAATGCCGTGGCGATGTTTGCGGTATTGGAACTGTCTCTTATACACATCTCCGAGCCCACGAGACGGACTCCTATCTCG
>CAJXUL010000113.1 GCA_913060615.1 uncultured Gammaproteobacteria bacterium
CTCCTGAACTTACCTATATGCGTGAGCAGCGCGAAAAGTTAGATGGCTACTTGCCGAATAGAAATGTCAGCTGCGCGCCACTGCAAATTCCCGACTTAGAGCGCTTTAAAGAAATTTTGGCAGGTAGCGGTAAGCGCGAAGTGTCTACCACTATGGTTATGGTGCGTCTGTTGTCATCGTTACTGCGTATGCCTGAAGTGGCCAAATATATTGTGCCCATAGTGCCAGATGAGGCGCGCACTTTTGGTATGGATGGTTTGTTTAAAGCAGCAGGTATTTACTCCGCGGACGGGCAAAAATACCGCCCGGTGGACGCAGACAGTTTGCTGCCTTATCGAGAAGCCAATGACGGCCAGATTTTGCAAGAAGGTATTTGCGAAGTAGGTGCAATGGCCTCGTTTATGGCGGCGGGCAGCGCTTATTCTGTGCATGGTCTACCCATGATTCCGTTCTATATCTTTTACTCCATGTTTGGTTTTCAACGTGTTGGCGACATGATTTGGAGTTGTGGCGACATGATGTGCAAGGGCTTTTTGCTTGGCGGTACCGCGGGGCGAACAACGCTGAATGGCGAAGGCTTGCAGCATCAAGATGGCCATTCACATATTTTAGCCAGCACGGTGCCAAGTTTGCTCAGCTATGATCCAGCTTTTGGCTTCGAGGTGGCAGTGATTGTCCGCGAGGGCATGCGCCGCATGTACGAAGAACAGGAGGACATATTTTATTATCTGACGTTGTACAACGAAAATCATCTGATGCCAGATATGGCCGGGGTGCTGGCAGCGTCGAATCAAACTCAAGATGCGTTGGTGCAAGGTATTTTGCAGGGCGGTTACTGTTTTAGTCGCACGAGTGATGCGCCAGCGCAAATCCATTTGCTCTCTAGCGGTAGCATTATGCAGCAGGTAATGGCTGCAGCTTCTCAGTTGGAAAGTATGGGCTTTAAAGTTGCCATTTGGAGCATGACCAGTTTTGTCGAACTACAGCGTCAGGCAATGGCAGTTGATCGCAGTAACCGTGATGCGGCTGCTAAAGATCAGCAGATGTCGAATCTAGAACAGATGTTTGCGGGCGCAACAGGCGCGCTTGTGGCTGTGACAGATTATATGGCCTCGCTAGCTTTGGGTATTGCTGCATGGATGCCAGAAGGCTATGAAGTGCTGGGTACCGATGGTTTTGGTCTCTCAGAGTCGAGGCCCGCTTTGCGCGCGCATTTTGAAGTGGATACACAGGCAATTGTTAGAACATCGCTTACTAATTTACACAAACAAGCTTTAATATCAGACAAAGCGTTATCGAAGCATTTACGAGCGATCACGAAATAACTGTGATAACCAAATAAACATTGAGAATTTGAACCAAATCAGAGATTAATCAGGGAGAGTTTTATGCAAGATTTTGCAGGCAAGATGGCGGTTGTAACTGGTGGCGGCACTGGCATGGGCCGTGAGTTGGTGTGCCAACTCATTCAAGCTGGCGCGCACGTGGCTATGTGTGATGTGTCAGAAGCGAATATGGCCCAAACGCAAAAGCTCGCCAATGCGCAGAGCGATCAACGCCTTACTTCGCATATCTGTGATGTCAGTAGCCAAACCCAGTTGGATAATTTTCGTGATGAGGTGTTAGCTCAACATGATGTTGCGCATATTAACCTGCTCTTTAACAATGCGGGTATTGGCGGCGGCGGTGGCTTTGTTGCCGGCGATCAAGACGAATGGGAACGCACTTTCGCAGTCTGTTGGTACGGGGTTTACTGCGGCTGCCGCTCATTTATGCCAGCTCTATTGGCAAGTACCGAGGGGCATATTATTAACACCAGCTCGGTGAATGGCTTTTGGGCCAGTGTGGGCCCTGGTGTGCCGCACACTGCTTATGCTGCTGCCAAGTTTGCGGTTAAAGGCTTCACTGAGGCGCTGATGACCGACCTAGAAGTGAATGCACCGCATATCAAATGCTCTGTGGTTATGCCCGGACACATTGGTACTTCAATTGCGATTAACACATCGCAAGTGTTGGGTAAACATGGTGCTATGGAGTTAACCGCTGAGGAAGTTGATGTTGTACGTCAGCAGCTATTGGCCAGAGGTATGCCCGTGGGCAATGTGCCGGATGAACATATTCGTCAGATGATTCAACAACGCGGAGAAGACTTCCGTGATAAAGCGCCCACTTCAGCCGCCCAGGCCAGCTCAATCATATTAGACGGCGTGAAAGAAGGGCGTTGGCGCATTTTGGTGGGTGAAGACGCTCACGTGTTAGATCGCCTAGTGCGTGAAGCGCCAGAGGAAGCCTACGACGGTTCTATGATGACTAAGCTTCAAAGCTTGGGACACTTTGGCGGCCTTATTCAACAGGCCCCAGACAAGCCGTAATAAGTTGGCTTAGCTGATGTTGCTGCCGGCTTTATCGCCGGCGGTGATTGGCGTTTTGATTTGGTTAGTATTCCGTGAAAAAGAGTCGCCTTAAAACTAGTTTCTCTAAAAGAACTCCCTAAATGAACTCTCTAAAAAGATCCCCGAAATAGGCCTGTCCTTAAAAATCCACCTAAAGGTATCTAGTCAAACCGACCCAATAAAAAAGATCTATTTACAAAGGTCTAATCAAAAAGTTTAACGAAAAAGACACAGAGCCCGCATTTCCACACTTTCTCTAGCCGGCGCATTGGTCCCAACCGTGTTGTCTATAAACGCACTATGGGGTGTCCAAAAAGCATCGCCACTGGCAGCCAGACGACTGTCAAAGGTGCGGAACACTAATACCTCAGACCGGCTCATACTCGGGTAGGTGTACCACCGGTGGGCCTGCGCGTTTTCTGTGCCCAGCACACCAAAGGTTTCAAAGGTAAATTCACCGCCGCCGTAGGCTTCCACCATGGCGGGTGCCAGATCTTCAGCCTGCACGCTTGTGGCGTCACAAATAGCCAGAGGTGTTTGCGGTTGAATAGGGCCGGTGTTGCGCCAAAACTGGAGCATCAGCATATGCGATGCTTTGGCCACCGTATCTGGGGCTAAACCCTGTGCCTCAAGCACGGGCAGCAAGAAGTTTTGGTAATCTCTTTTTTGGTCCCGAGCCATTACTTCATAGTCTTGGGTGAAATCCGAATGTACAAAATGGATAGGCGCAAAGTCTTCGATCTCCATTGCGATGCGCGGATTACGTAATAAGGGCGGATACGCGATAACGGTATCGCAACCACTCAGCGCTTTGGCAAGTTGGGCGATTTCAGGCACGTGTATTTGTTTAAGGTGATCCTCATCTGACCAATCTGTAACGCTGGATGCGTGTTGCATGCAGGTGAAACCATTGGTCTGCCAATCAACTAACTCCGTTGCCTCTCTGGCATTAGCGACGCTCACCGTCACCTCGCCATCTGCGTAATGCATTTGCGTCTGGGTGTATTGCGTTTGAGTCATTTTGCTGTCCCCTTTTTGCATCCATTGATCACCTCAGGCTTTCGATCTTCTTACCTGTCTGTTGACAGGAGTATGCCAGCAAATTTGGCAAATTTGACCAGAGCTATTTTGCGCGGCTTAGACAATTTCCCGTGCGCAATTTGTCTTTTGCTATTTGCCCAGCCAAAACCTCGGGTTAGACTCTGGGCCTTGGAGATTTTAATAAAGGGGAGAGAACATGGCGACCCAGAGTAGGGATGCAGCCATCGTAGGCGTTTACGAATATCCGTCTAGAGATGTAGAAGGCAAGGTTAATCCTTTGCAAATTAAAGCCGCGAGTGCTGCTAAAGCATTGGCTGACGCAGGGCTAACCTGGTCAGACGTAGACGCAATTTATGACGCCTCGGAAGGCGCGCCTATGAGTGGTCTGATGATTTCAGAATACTTTGGCATTAAGCCGTCTGTTATTGACACCACAGGTGTAGGCGGCAGCTCCTATGAGTTTCATGCAGCCCATGCTTTGAGAGCCATCCGAGACGGTAAGGCTAAAGTCGCATTGCTCACTTATGGCTCCACAGCCCACAGTAGCGCCATGGCCATTGGCGCCGGCGGACGAGGCGGCGGTGTTGCCCCCGGTGACAACATGGAAAGCTTTGCAGGCCAAACCCTGATTGCCAATTACGCCATGGTCGCCCGTCGTCATATGCACGACTACGGCACCACCAGCGAGCAATTGGCTGAAATTTCAACCGCGACTCGATATCACGCCATGCGTAATCCGCAAGCTGTGCAGGCCATGAATGACCTAGAGTTTTTGAATATTCGTGAAACCACCATTGAAGACGTGGTTGGCTCGCGCATGATCGCAGATCCGTTGCACTTACTAGAATGCTGTATGGTTTCAGACGGCGGTGGCGCAGTAGTCATTGCATCTGCTGACGTGGCGAAGAATTGCGCCAAAACCCCAGTATGGATTCTGGGTACAGGCGAGGCGACTAAATACCCGCAAAATGGCGCGGACTTAACGTCCTCTGCCGGGGTTGAATCTGCCCCCGTGGCCTTTGGCGAAGCAGGCGTAACGCCAGCAGAAATCGACATTGCCATGATTTACGACTCGTTCAGTATCACCGTTTTAACCTTGCTCGAAGATCTCGGTTTTTGTGCCAAAGGCGAGGGCGGTGCTTGGGTAGAAGGTGGGCGTTTGCGCTTTGACCAAAGCGGTGGCCCGGCCCTGAATACTGACGGCGGCGGTTTGTCCTCTAACCACCCAGGTATGCGCGGCATCTTCCTGCTCATTGAAGCGGTACGCCAGTTGCGCGGTGAATCATCCTCTCAAGTGAATGACGCAAAACTTGCGGTAGCACACGGTAACGGCGGCATGTTGGGTGGCAGACACTCAGCGGGAACAGTAATTTTGGGGAGGGATTAATCATGGCTGAAGAGCAAAAGAAAGTACCCACACGGCCAATGCCCAAGCTCACCGAGCTAGATACTGCGGATTTTTGGCATGCTACCAAGAACAAGGAATTTAAGTACCAGCAATGCGCTAATTGTCAGACTATTGTTTGGCACCCGCGCGCGCACTGTACGGGGTGTGTAGACGGCGACTTGCAGTGGAAGACCTCAAAGGGTCAAGGCACCATTTATTCCTTCAGCGTGGTCAGACTCAGCTATCACCCATTCTTTCGTTCCAAGGTGCCCTACGCGGTGGCCTATGTGGATTTAGATGAAGGACCACGTTTTTTAACCAATGTGACCGGCGTTGAAGATCCATTGACGGATGTACATATTGGTCAAAGAGTGACGTTAGATTGGGAAGAGTACGAGGAGTTGTCTATTCCTCTGGTGAAGCCGGTTTAGCTACGTCCTGAAACCCTGTCATATATTTGGCGGGGGTTTCTTTAAGTGGGTTTAAGTGCGATTTAAGTGTGATTAGAGAACGCATGGAGAGGGTTTGAGAGTGCACTGAGAGTGCACTGAGAGTAGCAAGACTACTCCCATTGTTTGCAATAACTTTCGCTCAGCTTAATCGTCTTTGGCAGCTATCTTCATTGCCTCAAAAGCACCGGATTTAAGCGCTGCAACCAGCTGCGTTTCGTTGGCAATATCTTGCTCAAACTTGGTGGCGCAACGACCAATATGGCTAACAATATGTGCATCGCTGCCGCCCACGCCCTTATAGTTCAGTCGCTCGGCCATATCATGAGAGACCTTGTCCTCATCATCACGGCTGCCACCGTTAAATACCTCAACAATATTCACACCAGCGGGCACACCAAATTCCTCAAGGTGCGCAGACATACCCACGCGCTTGCGCCCTGGATGGCAGGGTACCGCCACGGCATTGTGCGCATCGCACGCGTTAATTACATCGGCCAAATTCAAGTGAATGTTGGTGAAGTCAAAGGCCTGTTGCAGTTCTGGTGTAACACCAAAAATCAAAACATGGCCGTACTCTGTTTCAACCTCGGCACCCTTAAGAATGGTCAGGCCGAATTTTTCAGCCAAATCCGAGTAGTCTGATTCGTTATCAAATTGACGGTGCTCAGTGAGCACAAAGCCATCAATAGGAATGTTTTTTGCGGTGATCCACTGGCAGTAATTTTGTACCTTAGCGCGGCCATCGTCAGACTTAATGGAGTGGGCGTGTAAATCTAAAATCATAGTGCTTCCCTGTTGCCTGCTGTCTAGTTAAGCGGCGCTGATGCCAGCCCAAAGTGGCCGTATTTGTTCAATTAAATGATCTTGGTCACCGGCGTTGTGAATGACCTGATGTGCCTTGGCAATGCGCGCGTCATTACTCAGTTGGGCATCAATACGCGCCTGTACAGCCGCCGCGTCCACACCATCCCGGGCGCTGGCGCGTTCAATGGCGACACCGGGTTCTACTACCGTTACCCAAACCTGATCTACCAAACTCAGCCAGTCAGCTTCAATGAGCACTGCGGCTTCCAAAACTACAACTCGGCTTGGGTTTTCTGCCTTAGCTGAGGCTATTTCTTTCTCTGCCATACGCATAATGGCGGGCCAGACAATGTCTGTGAGCTTCTTCAACCCTTCTGGGTTACCAAACACTTTACCCCCCAACGAGCGCCGGTCTACTTCGCCGTCTGCACCAACAATGTCGTCGCCAAAAGCCGCCACAACATCGGTGAACGCTTGGGTGCCGCTGATATAAGCGTTATGGCCGAGCTTGTCGGCATCAATAACGTAAGCGCCCCAGGTCCCCAAGGTGCTGGCAACTGTTGATTTACCCGAGGCAATGCCACCGGTGAGTCCAATGATCAAAGCAATTTCCCCTCAAAAATTAAGCAGCTAATACTAGCTGGGCAGGCAGCGCAAAGCGAGAGCGAGAGATATTTGCGCGGCTGGGGTGTCTCATTAGTTGACGAATGTGGGTAGAATAGCGTCATGATAAACGTAGTATTTGTTCAGCCCGATGGCCGCCGTGATGAAGTGCAAGCACCCGTAGGAGACTCTCTTATGGACGCTGCTGTAGACAACGGTGTGGCTGGAATTATTGGTCAGTGTGGTGGCGGTTGTACGTGTTGTACCTGCCATTGTTGGGTAGATGCCTCTTGGGTTGAAAAGTTAGCAAAGCCTCATCGAGATGAAGAAGACCTTTTGGCCTATGCCATTGGCCTTGAGGACAATAGTCGTCTTGCCTGTCAAATTAGATTAAGTGAGGACTTGGACGGCCTTGTGGTGACAATACCGTCCGAGTAAGTCGCTCTTAAATACAGAGTAATCTCGGAGTAACTTTAGAATAATGGCAGAGGGATTTCAGAGTGATCTCCGAGAAATCCCCACTCGATCTAAAAGCTATTACTCAGCTGATGCTTCGGCTTCAGGAGAGGCTTGGGCTTTGTTCATCTGCATGGCGCTGAACAACAAAATTGCCGCCATCACTATCTCTGCAACGATAAATACCACCGTGAGGTCTGCGCCGTGAACGGCCCAAGCTAGGGTGCGGAATATCGCGGCAAGGGTGAGCATCAGTGCTACCGCCTGCAGCCAATGTCCCTGCTGACGAGTAGCGCCAAGAAAACACAAGAGTGTGCCGCCGACAAAGAACGAGGACATATCGCCAATTTGCGTGCTGCGACCAATGCCGTCCAGTAGCGGCATACCTAAGCTGAGTGCGGCGGCAGTTGGATCAATGACCCAAGTGACCGCTGTAGAGGTTAATACCAAACCCACAAGACCCGCTAAAATTCGTGGCAACATAATTTCTCTCCCAATAATTAGTGAAAGCCTAGTCTAGTGGATTGCGTACCGCATTCCATAGCCGGTGGTCGATTTATGAATGTGCTCAATAGTGCTGGCGGAGTGCTCTGTTGTGCCCAGTTTCTGTCGGCCCCCAGCAAAAATTCAACAACGACGCTAAGCGCATTATCTTTACCTAATCGCTACTTACTATCTGATGAGTGGGCGGTATGATATGAACGCTACTGAATCTAATGGTTAAGGAAATTTTATGCCGCTTACTGGAAAGAAAATGGTCATTACTGGCGCAGCCGGTGGCCTAGGTGCGGGCGTTGCCCGAGTGGCCAAGCGCCAAGGTGCAGAGGTGGTTTTACTTGATGTGATTGAAGATTTTCAGTCAGATCTTGGTCAGACTTTTAGCGTAGATTTGACCGATTCGGACAATGTAGAGGCATGTTTTGAGGCCATTGGCCCTTTCGATATTGTTGCCAACATTGCTGGTGGTTTTGATATGGGGCCAGAGGTACACCAAACGGATGACGCCCTTTGGGATGCGCTGTTTGATATTAACGTCACCACTTTGCGCAGGGTGTTATCGGCTGCCACGCCGCGTTTGCTGGCCAACGGCGGTGGCCGAATCATAAACGTAGGCGCGGTGGGTGCACTAAAAGGCGGGCCGAATATGGGCGCTTATCTGGCGTCCAAGTCTGTCGTCATGCGCTTGACTGAGTCGCTCAGCGAAGAAGTGAAGGGTCAAGGTATTAACGTGAACGCAGTGTTGCCCAGTGTGATTAATACCGCCAGGAATCGTCAAGATATGCCAGATGCAGACTTTACGCTGTGGGTAGACCCGGAAGATTTGGGTCAGGTGGTTTGTTTTCTTGGTTCAGATGCCGCCAAAGCAATCCACGGTGCGTTGATACCGGTAAATGGTCTTATCTAGTTGAGACCGCCAGTTGAGATAGCTAGGCGAGATAGCAGGGTCGCCAACTAGTCAAAAGCAAAGTTCTACTCTCGGCCCACTTGGTGGGCCTTTCCTAGGTGCTGTTGTAGATGTTGTTGTAGGTACTGTTGTAGGTACAGTTAAAGACTATTCCTTAGCGCCTATTCCATAATCGGTATAGAGAACGCAGCATTTTGTGTCTCACCATCAGGCCAGCGCTGAGTCACGGTTTTGGTTTGGGTGTAAAAACGCACACCTTCCATACCGTGTTGGTTGGCATCGCCAAAGGCAGAGCGTTTCCATCCGCCAAAGCTGTGATAGGCCACAGGCACCGGAATGGGCACGTTAATGCCAACCATGCCCACGTTCACTCTTTGCGCGAAGTCTCTGGCTGCGCCGCCGCTACGGGTAAAGATGGCTACGCCGTTACCGTATTGATGTTCGGAAGGCCGTTGCAGGGCTGATTCAAAATTGTCTTCTCTAAGCACTTGCAGTACGGGGCCAAAAATCTCGTCTTTGTAGCTTTGCATGGTGGGTTTAACGTTGTCGAAAAGCGTAGGGCCGACAAAAAAGCCTTTTTCATAGCCTTGCAGTGAGAAGTTACGACCATCAACAATAAGGTCTGCACCTTCGTCTACGCCCATCTGAATATAGTTTTCAATCTTCTCTTTATGTACTGAAGAAACCACGGGGCCGTAATCTGCCTTGGGATCAGTAGATATACCCACTTTGAGCTTATCTAATTCTTTAGTCATTGCGTCTACAAAGCGATCGCCGGTCTCATTACCCACCGCCACAACTGTGGACAAAGCCATACAACGCTCGCCAGCCGATCCATAAGCCGCGCCAGTGATGTCTTGTACTGCCTGCTGCATATCTGCGTCTGGCAAGATAATACCGTGATTCTTAGCGCCGCCCATGGCTTGCACACGCTTGCCGTGCTCAGCACAGCTACGATACACATAGTGGGCAATATCAGACGACCCAACAAAGCTCACTGCTCTGACAGATGGGTTGGCAATAATGGCGTCCACTGCCTCTTTATCACCATTCACCACGTTCAGTACGCCGGGAGGTGCACCCGCTTCCAGCATCAGTTCGGCCAACCGCATGGGAACACCGGGATCTTTTTCTGAAGGCTTAAGAATGAACGTACAGCCGGTGGCGATTGCCACCCCAAACATCCACATGGGAATCATTGCAGGGAAGTTGAATGGCGTAATACCAGCCACTACACCAATGG
>CAJXUL010000114.1 GCA_913060615.1 uncultured Gammaproteobacteria bacterium
GAGATAGGAGTCCGTCTCGTGGGCTCGGAGATGTGTATAAGAGACAGTTGTTAACTTGGTATGTGTAGCGATGTACATGGGCGGCAACTGCTTGTCTAATGTGTGACTGGCGATTTATGTAAAGATTTAAGGCAGGTGAAAAGTGCACGGAACTGAACCCACGAAAGCCCAGTTAGCGGCCCTTGAAACCCTGGCGCAAAGCGGCAATGACGGCGCTTTTACTATGGTCAATATTATTAAATATAAAGATCAGGCCATTTACCCAGAGGACTACGATGGGCCTGCGCGTACTGGCCGTGAAGCGTATGCCCAGTATACGAGCACCGTCGGTCCGTTGATCTATGCCTTAGGTGGCAGTGTGGCGTTTCAACAAGACCGTGAGCTGTTATTTGTGGGCGACGCAACCGCAGACGCCGATGAGGTGATTATCGTCAACTACCCCTCGCGTAAGGCCTATTTAAATATGTTTCACAGCTCGGCCTATCAAAACGTGATTGTGCACCGTAAGGCGGGACTGGTGTCCCGGGTGTTGTATCAGTGCACGGCTCATCAGCGCCGTTAATGAGCGACTCAAATCAGCTGTTTTGATGCGATTGCTTGCTCAGTAATGATGGCGCAATGCAGCTGTTTGGGCGATTGAGATAAAAATCAGATTAAGGGGCAATTATGGCCGAGTATTTTACCGCTTTAAATCAGGACCACGTGGCCTTCATAGAGGCGCAGCCTATGTTCTTTGTTGCCACAGCTGATGCAGATAGCCCTATCAATGTCTCCCCCAAAGGTATGGATAGCCTGCGGGTTTTGCAGGGTAATAGGCTGGTTTGGATGAACCTTACCGGCAGCGGTAACGAAACTTATACCCACCTGCAAAGCAATCCGCGTATGACGCTTATGTGGTGTTCGTTCGCTAAACAAGCCCTCATTTTGCGCGTGTATGGTAATGCCAAGTGTATTCTTCCCAGTGACGACGCCTGGTCAGATTATGCGGCGTTAATGCCAGAGCACTTGGGCGCTCGGCAATTCTTTGTTATGGACATTGAGGTAGCGCAGACGTCTTGTGGCTGGGCGGTGCCGGAGATGCAGTTGATTAAAGAACGGCCCACGCTGAGCAAGTTTGCGCAAAATTTGGGCGTGGAAAAGATACAAGCTTCTTGGACAAAACCTCGGCCGCGCCCCAAGGATTTTCAAGTTAAAGAGGGACAGGAGGCGCAAGTCTGAGGGTCTCTTTACCTGGTCTCTTTACCTGATTTGGTTATCCGTTCTTTCTATCCCATCTTTAGGGGTGATTTATAGGTGTCGCTGACTAATGCCTTCTGCTGTCACGACCCACTGGCGAAATTTGCCAGAAAATCTTGTTCGGAATTTCCTCCTACGGTCATTCTTGTTTGCATTCTCTAAGCCTCTAAGCGCCCTTGAAGAGCAGCGACGGTAAGCAGGATTTGCCGGCGCAATTGTAGCTAGTTGGTACTTATCCCCTTGGAGGTGTGATAAAACTAAGGCATAAGAGTTAGGGGAAGAGAAATGAGTCAATTAGATTTAATTGTGCGCGGTGGCCGGGTTATTGATGGCACAGGCGTTGGAGAGTTTACAGGTGATATTGGTGTCCGCGATGGCAAAATTGCCGAGATCAGCGCCAATGGCCCCATCACTTCACAGGCCAAGCAAACGTTGTCCGCAGATGGCGCCATAGTCGCTCCCGGCTTTGTTGATATTCACACCCATTACGATGGTCAAGCTACTTGGTCTAACCGCATGTCGCCGTCGAGTCACCATGGTGTGACCAGTGTGGTGATGGGTAACTGCGGTGTAGGTTTTGCGCCAGTGCGGCCCACAGATCACGACTTACTGATTGAGTTAATGGAAGGGGTAGAAGATATTCCCGGAGTGGCCCTGAACGAGGGTTTGAGCTGGGACTGGGAAAGCTTCCCGGATTACATGGACTATTTGTCCAAGCGTCAGTTCGATATGGATATTGGCGCCCAGATTCCTCACGCGGCACTGCGTGTTTATGTCATGGGGCAACGCGGCGCTGATCGTGAACCGGCTACACCTGAAGACATTGCCCAGATGCGCCAGCTCACTGTAGAAGCCATGGCTGCCGGCGCATTGGGCTTTACCAGTTCTCGTACGCTGAATCACCGAACCTCTCGTGGCGAGCCTACGCCTACGCTGCAAGCTGAAGTGGACGAATTGTTAGGTATGGCCAGCGCGCTAAAAACTGCAGGGCGCGGGGTAATGGAAATGATCTCGGACTTTGACGACTTAGAGGGTGAATTCTCGCTGCTCAAGCAGATGGTCGACACCTCAGGCAGACCTATGTCTATCTCCTTAGCTCAGGGTTTGAGTCCTCATGGCTGGCGCAAAATATTGGGTAAAATTGAGCAAGCCAGCGACAGCGGCTTGGTTATGCGTGGCCAAGTTGCGCCCCGCCCAATTGGTATATTGTTGGGTTTGACCACAACGCTGGCACCATTTACTACTCGGCCTTCCTTTACTGAACTAGGTCAGCTGCCTTTGGCCGAGCGATGTTTAGCCCTTGCTGATCCTGTGCGCAAGGCGAATATTTTGGCTGAGGAAACCGGTCGCGGTTTTGCGCGTCTTTATTACTTAATGGATGAAGGGCGCAAAATTTGGCTGATGAGCGATCCGCCTAACTATGAGCCAGACCCCAAGGACAGCTTGTATGCTCAAGCTACCCAGCGCGGCCTAGATCCTTGGTCCTACATTTACGATGTGCTGTTGCAAGATAACGGTACTAGTCTGCTGTATACGCCTTTTGCCAATTATGCCGAAGACAACTTAGATTGTTGCCGCGACATGATTTTGCACAAAGACACGGTAATGGGCTTAGGCGACGGTGGTGCCCATGTAGGCACTATTTGCGATGCCAGTTTTATTACCACATTGATTACTCATTGGGGCCGCGACCGCAGCAGGGGCGAGGGCATAGACCTGCCTACGCTGATTAAGTGTCAGACTCAAGACACTGCCAGAGCGGTAGAATTATTTGATCGCGGCACTTTGCAAGTGGGTATGAAAGCAGACCTGAATATTATCGATTTTGACAACCTACACGCGGGCTTGCCTGAAATAGTCAACGACCTGCCAGCAGGGGGTGCACGTTTACAACAAAAGGCGCGTGGCTATGAAACCACAGTGGTCTCTGGTGAGGTGACCTACGTTAAAGGTGAAGCCACAGATGCACTGCCCGGACGGCTAATTCGCAAGTCCTAGGCTTTACCTTTTTAGAATTAGTTAAGTAGGACATTTGGGAGATAATGGTTAGCTATGGATGGACCGCTTAAACATATCAGAGTTTTGGATTTAACCATTGCACGAGCTGGGCCTATGGCTGTGCGCTTGCTCGCCGATTGGGGCGCGGATGTCATTAAAATAGAACCGCCGCCGCGTAAAGACGCTCAGGGTAGTTCTGTCACTGGTGGCCGGCGTGGCCCCGACGAGCAAAATTTGCATCGCAATAAACGCTCGCTCGCCATTGATCTAAAAACCTGGGAAGGTAAAAGCCTGTTTCATAAGCTCGCAGCAGATGCGGACGTTGTGGTGGAGAATTTTCGCAGCGATGTGAAGTATCGGCTTGGGGTAGATTACGAAACCTTAAAAGCTATTAATGGCAAAATCATATACGCCAGCATTTCTGGTTTTGGTCAAGACGGCCCTTACAGCAAACGCCCCGGGGTTGACCAAATTATTCAGGGCATGAGTGGTCTTATGTCAGTGACCGGCGAGCCGGGTCAGGGTCCCATGCGCGTGGGTGTGGCCATTTCCGATACTTCGGCAGGTATGTTTTTGGGGCAGGGCATATTGCTTGCGCTGCTGCACAGAGAACGCACGGGTGAAGGGCAGTGGGTGCATACGTCATTGCTTGAATCCATGATGTCCAAATTAGATTTCCAAGGCGCGCGCTACACCATGAGTGGAGAGGTGCCAGACCAGCAAGGCAACGATCACCCCACTCAAGTACCCATGGGTACTTTTACCGCCAAAGACGGCCATGTAAATATTGCCGCCTTTGGTGCGCAAATGTGGCAAAGGTTTTGTGATGCGCTCAATGCTCAAGCCTTATTTGATCATCCTGACTATGCCAGCGTAGGTGCACGAACCCGGCACAGAGAGCAGATTAAAGCGGATATGAATTTGCTCACCCAGCAATTCTCGGTGACAGAATTAGTTAATCGGTTGAATGATGCGGGTGTGCCGTGTGGTCCTATCAACACCATTGCGGATGGGTTCGAAGATGAGCAGGTTAAACACTTGGCTATGGCAGTTAACGCACCGCACCCTCAAATGGGTGATTTAGGTCTAGTGCGATCACCGATCAATTTATCTAGTTTTCCGCATCCATCGCAATTAGATCACGGTGCACCAGATCCTGGGGCGGATTCGCGCTCGGTTTTGCAATCGTTAGGTATAAGTGATGAAGAAATTCAACAGTTAGAACAACAAGGAATCATTGGGCAATGAAACTAAAAGCCAGTTTGGGTTATGCCGTAGGCGACTTAGGTATTAACTTATACTTTATTTCCACGCTGACTTATCTTTTGTACTTCTATACCGATGTGCTGGGCATTAGCGCCGCTGCTGCCGCTGGGGTTTTCTTAGTGGCGCGTTTAGTAGACGCGGTCACTGACCCGCTGATGGGCGCCATAGCCGAGCGTACCCGCACTCGTTGGGGGCGTCTGCGGCCCTATCTTTTGTTTGGCGCCATTCCCTTAGGTGTTATTACCGTTGCTACCTTTACCGTGCCGGATTTAGATGAAAGCGGCAAAGTCATTTGGGCTTATGTCACTTACACCTTGTTTGGCGTTTTATACACCGTTGTCACCATTCCTTATTCTGCGCTAACGGCATCGCTAACGGATGGTTATCAAGAGCGTACAAAGTTATCTACTTTTCGCATGGCGTTTGCTTTTACTGGCGCGGTAATTGTTTCGGTGGGGGTGGCCGAGTTAGTGCAAGGGTTTGCAAGCCCCGCTGAAGGCTACGCAGGGGTCATGACTATATTTGCCGTTGTGGCGACACTGTTGTTGTTAGTTACCTTTTTCAATACGCGCGAGGTTATTCAGCCGCCGGTGGATGAGAAATTGTCACTTAATGACAGCTTTCGTGCGGTTTTCTATAATCCACCCTTAATGATTGTGATTGCTTTGTTTACCTTGGGTATGCTGAGTTTTACTGTTAGGCAGACGGTGACGGTGTATTACTTTTCCTACAATGTGGGGCGACCAGATTTAATTGGCACCTTTTTTGGTGCCACGTTAGCCACCATGTTTGTCGGCCTGGTCTTCGTGCCTAAATTGGCGGAGCGCTTTAGCAAAGCGGGTGCCATTCAGATCGGTGCGCTGTTTACCGTGCTTGCCAGTATTGGCTTTTATCTCACGCCAGTAGATGAGCCCACTTGGGTAATTGTTTGGGGCTGCCTAGTGGCCTTAGGGGGCGCGCCCATTGCAGTGTTGGGCTGGGCAATGATTCCCGACACCGTAGATTATGCCCAATGGCGTTTTGGTAAACGCGCAGATGGCGCGGTTTATTCTATGTCCAGTTTCTTTCAGAAGCTGGCCAAGGCATTGGGTGGCGCAGGTGTTGCTACGGCTTTAGCCGCAGTGGGCTATGTGGCCAACCAGCCGCAGTCCGCTGAAACCCTAGAAATGATTTTGAATTTAATGACCGTTGTGCCAATAGTCTTAATGGCGGCAATGATTTTGTTGGCGCGCCTGTATAAGTTAGATGGCGAAGCCCACGCACAAATGCGTGCGGAGCTGGCAGAGCGCTATGGTTCTCAAACGCCGGTCACAGATCATTAAGGTGGTGACGGTTGCACAGATTTAGGGCCATAGACACCGCTACCATTTTCTAAAATTGCAGCATAGCGCCGCTCTATGCGGCTAGATTGTCGTTAGCGCACCCATTCGAGAAAGAGAATTTTCATCGCCATAGCCACTGCAATGGGTTGATCAAACATCAGGTGGTGGTAGGTGCCTGGCACCGTGATGCTAGGCATTTTGCCGTCGGTCATCGCTAGCATTTGCTCGCCGTATAGTGCGCCTTCGTCTTCGCTTTGCTCGCCGAGCATGAGCGCGGTACGGCAAGTTAATTGACGGAACTTGTCTTCTTGATCGCTACCCATCTCAATATAGTCGAATATGCCTGGGTCAAATTTCCAGGTCCAGCCGCCGTCCACTTCCTTTAGACCATACTCACCTAGGTGACGAAGTACCGCAGGATCTACGCCGGGTTGTTCTGGAATAAAGCGAAAGCGGCCTAGGGCAGTTTCCTTGTCCTCATATACCCGTAGCTTGCGGCCTGCTTCTACGCCTTCGCGTTCAACTCGCATACCCCACTCAATATAGTCAGTTTTCGGTGCTACGGTGAAATCCATAAACAATACACCGCTCATTTGCTCACCAAAGCGGTGGGCGGCCTCCAGTGCTGCAAAGCCACCAAAACTGTGCCCCACAACAATGGGTTTGGGGCCCAGTTTGGCAGCCTCGCAAACCGCCCAGACTTCTCTGGCAAAGGCCTCGCCACTGTAGCGTTCGCGCCAGCCACTATTACCATTGCCCGACAAGTCTAAGGCTGCAATACGGAAATTGTCGGCTAAAAATGGAGCGGTGAAGCGCCACCATTCCATATGGGCATTACTGCCGTGGATTAACACAATACCCGGCTTACCGACTTCGCCCCAGGTGGTGTAGGCAATGTCTATGTCATCTACTTTAACTGTTGCATATTCTGAAGGTTCCGCCATAGCGGTGTTATACCAAAAGGGTGATTCGGACATGAGTACTACCTAATTATTCTAATAATTTTAATAATTTTAAAAGTTCAACACTGCCCACAAAAAGGCCTCTACAAAAAGTCACCTTTACAAGGGCATCTATCTAAAAGGCGCTTTAAAAGACACTTTAGACAAGGCCGTTAAAAGAGCGCTGAAAAAAGTGCCCTGAAAAAAGTGCGCTGAAAAAAAGAGCGCAACGTTAGCACGCAAACGGTCAGGTCTATAAGTGCTGGGGCGATTTATTTGTCACCATTTACAGCCGTATGTGGGGCCGCATGTAAGTGGATAAAAGTCGCTAACTGAGAAAACTCAGCCCAATAAAGAAAGTCGCTTTTACTCTTTGCCCAGTTCTGTTTAGCTTGCACGCACATTTTTACGCAGGCGTTCGCCAATGCACTTTGACACTGAATCCACCGACATCACTTGCCCTTATTGTGGCGAATCCTATGAGTTGGTGGTGGACACCAGTGGCGGCGAGCAAAACTATATTGAAGATTGCTTTGTTTGCTGCGCGCCCATTAACTTTACTATCCAGATTGATGGACAAGGTAATTTCAGCGTGCTGGCTATGCACGAAAACGACTGTTAAAGCGTTGGTGGCGATTGCTTGATTGCTCGATTGCTCGATTGCTCGATTGCTCGATTGTTTGATGGCTCGATTGTTTGATGGCCCCAGGGGCGTCGACTCGGCGCAGGCAAATGCGCTTGAACGAGCGTTTCTACCCAAAGCAGTGCAGGCTTGAGTATGGTTGGGAGACCTCACGTACGCTTGTTTTAACGACGTATAACACGTTATAACCCTTACCGAGAAGAGCGTACGAGAAGCGCGTGACGTGCACGCGGAACGAGAAAAGGGCAAAAGGCAAAAGTCAAAAGGGGAGAGAGCAATGGATTACTTTTTAGACGATATTACCGTCATAGACGCAGCGACATTTTTGGCCGGTCCCGGCGCTGCCACCATCATGGCCGACTACGGCGCTAACGTGATCAAAATTGAACCCCCTTCAGGTGACGGTTATCGCGGTTTGGTGGGTCGGTATCCTGTGCCATACCACTGGCAATTAACCTCGCGCAATAAACAAAGTCTGGCACTAGACCTTAGTCGTGATGCCGGCCAAGCGTTAATGCACAAGCTGATTGCGGGCGCTGACGTGATGACCACCAACTTTTTAGAAAACCAGTTAAGCCGTTACCAGCTTGAATATGAACGCCTGAAAGAAATTAACCCGCGCCTGATTTTTGCCCATATCAGTGGCTACGGCGATCAGGGCTTTGAGAGTCAGCGTCGTGCATTTGACGTGACCGCGTGGTGGGCGCGCTCGGGCATGATGGAATTTGTGCGCGAACCGGGCCAAACCCCGCTTTCGCCTGCGCCGGGCATGGGCGATCACTCAACAGCCACGGCGTTATTTGCTGCCATTATGAGTGGCTTATATCGGCGTGAGAAAACGGGTCAGGGCAGTAAAGTGTCTACCTCGTTAGCGGCCAATGGCGTGTGGGCCAACGGCATGGCTTTGCAAGGCGTCATTGCAGGCAATGACCTAGCAACCCACCGGCAGGAAACCGGCTGGGTTAACCCCTTTGCGGGTTGCTATGAAACTGCAGATGGACGCTACGTGGTGTTGACCATGATCAATACAGATAGAGAGTATCCAATGCTGTGCGCTGCATTAGGCACCCAAGCGTGGTTGTCAGACCCGCGTTTTGAATCCGTGCGCTTGGCTATGCGTAATAGGGTGGAGTTTAAGGCTGCTATTGCCACGGCGTTTAGCAAGCTGACCTATTTGGAGGCGAGTAGCCGGTTAGATGCTCAGGGCATTACCTACGGCCCGGTGCAAACCATGAGCGAAGTGCTGGAAGATGAGCAGTTACGGGCCAATGGCATCATTGTTGAAACAGGCGATGCCGCAGATGACTATAAGCTGACCATTGGCAGTCCCATTAATATTGCTGGGGAAACCAAGAAGGCACCCAAACGTGCGCCCGACATTGGCGCGGACAGTTTGGCAGTACTGCGCAGCTTTGCCTTAGAAGAGGCGTATATCCAAGAGTTGCTGACTCAAGGCGTAGTGGTGGATGGCAGTGTTAAGGCTGAATAGTGCTGAGGTTGAATAGTGCTGAGGTTGAATAGTGCTGAGGTTGAATAGTGCAGAAGTTGAATAGTGCTGAGGCTGAATAGCGCTGTTTATCTGGACTTTTTGTCTGAGTTGCAAAAATAGGCTTGCTCTATACTGTGTGGTTAGGCTATCCAGCGTTAGCAGTTTTTCTCGTTCATCTGTTTTCTTGGCCTCACGCCAGCGCTCTTTGCTGCCTCCCTTTTGCTGCCTCCCTCGCCCAAATATACCATACCGACCTACCAAAAAAACGGTGAACAATCTGCCCTTGGCCTCTGACTAACCACCCAAGCGCTTCGCGCTAATTATAGGTTAGGCGCTGCGCCACAGTGTTTTTTTTAGGTTCTGCACTGAGTAGCAGTACCTTGCCTAACGGCATAAGCTTCTACTTCACGCCAGACTCTGAGTGCATTGCCGCCCAGTACCTTTGCTATGTCTGCCTCGCTGTAGCCTCGGTCTAACAATCCATCTATGAGGTTTGGATAGGTGCTGACATCCTTTAATCCTTGGGGCAGTGAGTCGCCTACGCCGTCGTAGTCTGAGCCAATGCCTACCGAGTCTATGCCTGCCAGCGCCACTACTCGGTCGATGTGATCTAACACGTCCTCAATAGTGGCATAGGGGTAGGGGTTGTCTTTTTTATATTGCTCGGCAAAGGCTTTCACCTTTGGGTCATCTTGTGCCAAGCCTTCGCTGGCGATGTAAGCCATCACCACTTCTCGTCGCTGCTTGGAATAGATTTGCGCCTCACTTGTTAAGAAGTTGGTGCCGAAGTTTATTTGGATCACGCCGTTTGCTGCGCCCAGCGTCTTGACCATTTCGTCGCTCATATTGCTGTCTCTTATACACATCTCCGAGCCCACGAGACGGACT
>CAJXUL010000115.1 GCA_913060615.1 uncultured Gammaproteobacteria bacterium
TCTACACCTCTCTATTCGTCGGCAGCGTCAGATGTGTATAAGAGACAGGATATGTATCGCGCCCAGCTTGATGGGTTCATTGAGCGTTTTGCCCCGCACCTTACTGAAGACGAGCAGTGGATTATTAAGCAAGTAGGCGCGGTAGAAAATTCTCCATTTACGGCAAGCTTCCCAGAACCCTTTTCTTTAATTCACGTAGATTATCGTTTAGATAACCTAATGATTGATCGTAGTGGCGGCGGCTGCAAGATCACGGCCCTAGATTGGCAAAGCATCACGTTAGGTGCGCCAATGAATGATGTGGCCTATTTCATAGGCGCCGGTCTCGAGCCAGAAGTTAGGCGACCCGTAGAAGAGGATCTTGTGAAAGGTTACTACCAAGATTTATTGAACGCAGGCGTGCAAGATTTTGGCTGGGAAGCCTGCTGGCAAAATTATCGCAGAGGTTCATTTGCTGGCTTTGCGGTGACTGTGATTGCCTCTATGTTGGTCCAGCGCACAGAGCGTGGTGACGAAATGTTTGCCACCATGGCACGCCGTCATGCTCGTCATGCACTAGACCTCAATGCCCAAGAGTTCCTTATATAAACTAGGCCATAAACTCCGCCATCCAGCCTAGTGCTACCTTTTGTCAGAAATTAGGTAGCCTATGGGTTCTCGCCCCTTGTGTTTTTCTCGTATCCAAATTCTCCTGCATATATATCCATTGCCTAGCGTGTTGCTGGCGCAAAATTAACTATCTTTTAGATCAATGGTTTTAGATCTATGAATTTAGATCTATGGTTTTAGGTCAATGGTTTTTGACTAATAGTTTTTAATGAATAGCTTTTGAATATAAGGACGAGAGCAAGATGGCTGAATATGTAATCACCTATTTCGGTGGCAACCCACCCGCAAGCGCTGAAGAAGGCGCGAAAAACATGAACGAGTACAGGGAGTGGATGGCCTCACTTGGCGATGCAGCCGTTAGCCCAGCCAACCCACTAAAGAATACTCAAACCATTTCCGCTGACGGCAGCATGGCGAAAGGCAGCGCCTCGGAAATGTCAGGCTTTACCGTTATTAAAGTCGCCTCCATGGAAGAGGCAATGAAAATTGCTCAGGCGTGCCCGTTTTTGAAAATGGGCGGATCTTTGGAAGTGGGTGAACTGATGGTGATGTCGGGTTGAACGACCTAAAATTTGGTGCGCGCAGTTTTTGCTAAAAAAGTATTTAAGAGTATCGAAACGAAATAGCCCAGTAACTACTGGGCTTCCGCTGTTCTTTTGCTTTACTAAAGTTGGTCGATGCTAGTCCTACTTAGATATGTTGTTTGCTATATCTAGCGCTACCTCAATCCGCTCCAAGCCTCTCGTTCAACCTGTCCTGGATTGTCTTGCACAACACTCTCATCATCAAAGCACATGGTTGCGCGCTGCTCTAAGTTGTAGGCGGGCCAGCCCGGCGTGCCCTCGTTAATAAACTGAGTCCACGCGCGGTGCATTGTGTCTGCTACGTGCTGGGGTTTCTCTCCTGGCCCAATAAATACGTCTACGCCTGCGCGGTCTAAGTTGTCAAAAGCAAAAGGTATTTCCAGTGCGTGGGTGGCTTTGAGTTTGCCGCCAAATGCCCGGGAGCACCAATTGAACTGATATAGCCAATTGTTGGTGTTGTGAGGGCTGCGTGCTTCCAGCATGCGTATGGCGGGTATGCGGAACATGTGGTCCGTGGTTAACGCAACTGAGAGGTCGTCAAGGTCAGCGTCAGGCCTTGTTGTTTTATAAGTTGCCAGTGCGGTTTCTGCACCTAAACCTTGGGTGATACGTTGAAGTTTTTCTTCGCTCACACTGCCGCTGCTCCACAAGGTGGTCTCGTCGGCATTGGTCCCTGTGAGCACAGCGACTTGGCTACCCATGCCTTGGCTGATGGCTGTCAGCGGATCTGTGGGTAAAAGCGCTGTGCCGTGTACTGGGTAGAAGGGCGCCACCGTGGTGCCCAAATCGCTCATCGCACCTGCGCCGGTTTCAAAGTGACTAGATGTGGCGGCTTGTGCTTGCAGAATTTGCTCTGGTGATGCCGCCAATAAACCAATGGCATCCTCCTCGCCAAGGTCGGCTAAAAAACGTTCGGTGACTTTGGCTGCCGCCTCACTGGGTAGCGTGTGTTGGGCAGCGCCACTTTGCGGTATGGCTTGGTGAAACAGCCCTTGGGCCGCCGCGCACGCCAGTAGGGTGCCGACACTGAACGCGCCTGCAGATTCGCCTGCCACTGTGACTCTTGCAGGGTCGCCGCCGAAGGCGGAAATATTCTTTCGCACCCATTGCAGGGCGGCTATCTGATCCAGCGTGCCATTGACATTAGATGTGGCAAATTCTTCGCCTAAGTGGGTCAGATCTGCAAAGCCTAGAGCACCCAGACGATAGTTTATGGAGACCACCACAATGTCGCCGTTGAGGGCAAATCGGGTGCCGTTGTACCAAGGAATTGCACCCTGACCTGTACGGTAGCCGCCGCCGTGGATCCAGACCAAAACTGCGCGCTTGCCTTGGTCTGTGGGGTTAGCTGCTTGTTTTGGCGTGGTGATGTTGAGGCTTAAGCAGTCTTCGTCCCAGCGTACGCTCGCGCTGTCGGTCATGCCGCCGCCAGAGAGTTGCGGCGCTGCTGGGCCAAATTTGAGCGCAGAAAAGGGTTCGCTGAAAACTACCATGGGTTGGGGGGCTTTAAAGCGTAGGTTATAGATGGGCGGCTGCGCGTAAGGGATGCCGCAAAATAGTAATACGCCTTCTTTTTCGCGCCCTTGAATTTGTCCGCATGGCGCATTAATTGTGCTTGTATCCATTGATTCGACTCCCCGTATTGTCGGATGCTGATTTTGAGTTTGATTTAGTGTGTCAGTATTACCCGATTTGGACCATGTTTTGGAATCGAATTTTGAAATTGGATTTATCCGGGTCAACTAGAGTGCTACATTGCGGATCGCGTGAATTGGTAACGCGGTAATTCAGTGCATCAGATTCGGTAGTTTAGGGAAGGGGAATAGTTTGAGTTTTACAAAAACACTGGTTTGGGTTTTATTGGTTGTGGGCAGTATAGGTGCTGTTTGGGCTGAAGAGGCGCTGAACGACAAGCCCATTGAGTTCCCTTCAACTATGGCTTGGAGTGCCTACAACCTAGGTACTACCGGTTATAACCAAGCTGTGGCCATCGGCAAGGTGCTCAAAGATAACTACGACACCAACCTGCGTGTTTTGCCTGGCAAGAATGACGTTTCTCGCCTACTGCCTTTGCAGCGCGGTCGAGTGCAATTTTCTGCCAACGGCGTGGCCACTTACTTTGCCCAAGAGGGTGTTTTTCAGTTTGCAGAAAAGCAGTGGGGACCGATGCCGCTGCGCATTGTTATGGCGTCTAACGGTGAGAGTAACCAAGCTTTAGGCGTTGCGGCTGATATGGGTATTGCAAATTACAGTGACTTGCGCGGTAAGCGAGTACCTTTTGTCCGCGGCGCACCGGCATTGAACGTCACCACCGAGGCGTTTTTGGCCTGTGGTGGCTTGACTTGGGACGACGTGGAGCGTGTTGATTTTCCTGGCTATAGCGCTATGTGGACAGGCATAGTCAACGATCAGGTCGATGCAGCCTATGCCACTACAGTTTCTGGTCCAACGCGTAAGCTTGAAGCTTCCCCTCGGGGTATTTTTTGGCCGCCAGCGCCACACGATGACCCTGAGTGCTGGGCTCGAATGGCTAAAATAGTGCCATTTTTTACCCCCCATATGGCTACTCGCGGCGCCGGAATTTCTAAGACTAATCCCCACGAAGGCGCAACATACCCCTACCCAATATTGATTACCCTAGCTGAGCGCGATGCGGACCTTGTGCATGATCTAGCCAAGATTATTCATATTCACTATGACGAATATAAAACTGCCGACCCTGGCAGTATTGGCTGGGCCATGGACAGACAGGTGTTTCGCTGGGTGGTGCCGTTTCATGAGGGCGCAGTGCGTTACTTCAAATCTATTGGTGTTTGGGACGATGAAACTCAAGCCCACAATGATCGTCTAATTCAACGTCAGGATGTGCTTGCCCAAGCTTGGCAAGTTCATAAAGCCAGTAACCCTAGCAAGGAAGGTTTTGCTGATGCCTGGCTTAAGGCGCGCATTATAGCGCTAGATGCTAACGGCTTTGACCCTATTTGGCGCTAGTTGCGGCTAGTTGGTATTACTCAGCGCAGGTAGTGCCCTCGCTTTGAATTGTTTTTGAAAAACCGCTTTAGAAGAATTAGGAATTATTAATGGCAGCCCAGCCTCACCCGTTTGTTCGATCTCTTGTCGCTGTTTTAGCATTATTGGCTTTGGTGCTGGCCATGGATACGTTGCGTATCTTTGGTGGCTCTCAATGGTTGGGCTTTCTTGTACAGGTTGAAACTCAGTATTTTTATGCCTTGTTAGCGCTACTGGCACCCTGGGCCTACATCACGTTTCCGTCCAAGCGTTGGATTGATTGGCCATTGGTGGCCATTGCGCTGGGTATTTTGGCTTTGTTTTTTGTCACGGCTGAACAAGCGTTAGATGAAGCTTGGGAATTCGCGGCACCTGAATATGCAATTTATGCCTCATTAGCCTTTTGGGCGATAATGCTGGAAGCATTGCGCAGGGCTGCGGGTTGGCCGCTGTGCTTAATCGCTGGGTTTTTCTCTGTCTTACCCATTGTTACCGAGTATATGCCAGGGCCGCTAAATGGCTTGCCGGCAACATGGGGCGAGGCGGCCGCCTACCATGTGTTGTCTATTGAAAGTATTTTTGGTTTGCCGTTTCGGGCCTTTGCTAGCTTGGTTATCGGTTTTGTTGTCTTTGGCGTGGTACTTCAGCATACCGGCGGCGGTAAGTTCTTTTTGGATCTGGCCTTTGCACTGTTAGGCAAACAACGCGGTGGTCCCGCCAAGGTGGCTATTGTCTCCAGTGGCTTGATGGGGTCTATGAGTGGTAGCGTTGTGACCAATGTTTTGACTACTGGCCAACTGACGATACCGGCTATGCGCAAAGCGGGTATGGCACCCCACGTGGCCGGTGGGATAGAAGCCTGTGCCTCTACTGGCGGCGTACTGCTACCGCCTATTATGGGTTCTACCGCATTTGTCATGGCTACACTTTTAGACATTGCCTATATTGATGTGGCCGTTGCCGCAGCGTTGCCTGCAATTCTCTATTTTGTCAGCCTCTATATGCAAATTGATGCTTACGCTGGGCGCAATAATTTGCAGGGTTTAGCCAGCGAAGATATTCCCAGCATTAAGCAAACCCTTATCGAGGGGTGGTTTTATATGGGCGCCTTTGCGCTGCTTATATTCTTACTGATTTTTTTACAGCGAGAATCTATTGCGCCTTATTACGCAACGGCGGTTTTGCTCGTTCTCAATCAGATGTCTAAGAACAATCGTTTAACTGCAAAGACCGCGTTAGATTTGCTCTATAACGTGGGTAAATTATTGATCGAGCTGGTGGTTATATTGGCGGGCGTGGGTTTGATTGTAGGTTCACTGTCGATGACTGGCTTAAGTGGTACGTTAGTGAATGACCTGCTGAGTCTGGCCGGTGATGATGTCGGCTTGTTATTACTGATGGGCGCGCTGACCAGTTTTGTACTAGGTATTGGTATGACGGTTACTGCAGCCTATATTTTTCTAGCGGTAGTACTGGCCCCAGCATTGGTTAGCCAAGACTTAGATCCTCTGAGTGTGCATTTATTTATTCTTTATTGGGCAATGCTCTCGTACATTACGCCGCCGGTTGCACTGGGTGCTTACGCTGCTGCTTCGATCGCGGAGGCTAACCCGCTGAAGACCGGTTTTGCTGCTATGACTATGGGCAGTGTGATTTATGTGATTCCGTTTATCTTTGTTCTGGATCCAGCGTTTATCCTTGAGTCTGATACGTTGTCGTCAATGCAGGTGGTACTTGAAGCGCTAATTGGCGTATGGCTGATATGCGGCGGTTTGCAAGGATTTCTCTCGGGTTACGGCAGGCTTAACCATTACTCGGTGCGTATAGCCTTGGCGGTGGGTGGTTTGTTGATTGCGCTGCCGTACATGGGCATTGCTTGGCCCGAGGCTCCGGCCAATACCGTGCACTTAATGATTGGTGTCGTATTAGTGGGGATTGGCGTGCTAGCGAATTTTGTTGTTTTTTCCCAAGATCCAAAGGCTTCTCAGGCTGACAATAGTTAGTAGGCGAGAACGCCTTTTTTGGAGGCTGTGTTCTAAGAGGTTTTGCTGGGCTTAGTGCTTCGTATTCAATGTTTAGGGCGCAGTTATAAAGGCCGCGGATAAGCTCGGGCGCGTTTTAAGCCGGTTTTTGACAACCGGCCAAACTAGCTTAATCCAATCCAAGCTAATCCAAGCTAATCCAAGCTAATCCAAGCCAAGCCAAGCCATTCCAAGCCAATCACTAGTCTCTTGGTGTGACCAACGGGAAGCGTCGCGGGAACTGATCGAAGAGTTGTGCGAAGCCGAGCATTACCTGGGCATTTCCTGTAATCACCAACTTGTTCTCAGATATTAAGGTCGGATCATCTGTTAGCCCCATGATGAGCTTCTTAAAATCAGCAGAAGAAATTGTCAGGGTTGTATCTGCCGCGCTTTCTTTGTTTTTGAAGTAATTGAAAACGCTGTTTTTGATGGTGATCAGATAGTTATCTTCCATGTCAGTTAACTTCAACAATATGCCAACTGCTAGTCCGTCTGCTGCTGTGGGAAGTAGTCGAACTGCTAGGGTTTGGAAGAAGTTCTCTATTGGCATGCCTGCTGCAATACCGCCGCTGGCTTGAAAAACTTTTGTTTCCGGTAATCCTTGTCTTAACTCCAATGCGCCGCAGAGGTAGAAGTTACGCCAAGGCGCAGATTCAGATTGATAGCCCAATTGCTCTAATGTATCTGCCAATAGCGCTCTGCCGGCAATATGCTCTGGGTCAGACATGACAACATGGTTGAGTACTTCTGCTACCCAACGATAGTCGCCTGTGTCAAAAGACCCGCGCGCTTTTTCTACCACCGCATCTGCACCGCCCATGAAATCCATATAGCGTTTGGCTTGCTCTACGGGTGGCAGTTGATAAAGGGTGGAGGGGTTGCCATCAAAAAAGCCTAGGTACTTAACGTAAACCGCGCGGCAGTTGTGGTGCACTGTGCCGTAGTAATCGCGGTTGTAAAATTCCTGTCCTAGACTGTCAGGTAAATGTACCTGCTCGGCAATTTCTTCCTTTGTGTAGCCATTGTTTGCTAGACGCAATGTCTGGTCGTGGATGTATTTATACAGGTCTCGTTGTTTCTCAAGATAATCAATGGCGTCCTCTTGGCCCCAAATAGGCCAGTGGTGAGACGCAAACTGAACATCTATGCGGTGACCAAATAAGTCTATTGATTCATTGATTTGACTAGACCATTCCAATGCGTCGCGTACTTGTGCGCCTCTTGGTGTATAGACGTTATGCAAGTGGTGAGAAGTAATCTCTGCCATACATAGGGCTTTGAAAGCGGGTAAATAGAAAACAAATTCTGCTGGCGCCTCTGTGCCTGGGGTCATTTGAAATTCTATTTCAACGCCATCTATAGTGCGCGTTTCGCCAGTTTCGTAAATAAAGTCTGAGGGCACTATGAACCCCGTGCTACCCATAGACACAGCTGCACCTAAACCGGTGGTGACATAGCCTGTGGGTGAGGCGGGTAGTAAGTTGCCGTACATATACGTGGCGCGGCGGTTCATGGCGTTACCTGCAAGCACGTTTTCGTTCAACGACTCGTTAACAAAGTCTTCCGGTGCAATTAGGGGCACTTGGCCTGAACGCACTTGCTCTTGGCTGACGACGCCCAACACACCAGCAAAATGGTCAGCATGGCTGTGAGTGATAAGCACCGCAACGACAGGCCGTTCACCCAAGTGCTCATTGGCTAGCGCTAATGCAGCGGCGGACGATTCAGAGGAGGTGAGCGGGTCAATAATGATCCAACCCGTATTGGAGCGAATGAGGGTCATGTTGGCAATGTCGAAGGATCTAACTTGGTAAATGCCGTCTACCACTTCGAATAAGCCGTTGTGTTGCGCATTAAGTTGCGACTGTCGCCAAAGGCTTGGGTTTACTGTTGCGGGCGCTTCGTCGTTAAGGAACTCCATGTGCGCAAGGTCGAAGGTGATGTGGCCATCTTCGCGCCGCAGCGTTAGAGGGTTGAGTGTTGCAATGAAACCTCTTTGTGCATCAGCGAAACTTTTTCTGTTACTGAAATCTAAACTGGTCTTAACCTGTTCTTGTGCCGCATGAGTATGGCTGGTGGCAGGCTTGTTGGCGGTCAAATTTTCGGGAAGCGGTTTATATGCCATGATATTTACTCACTAGTCATTGCTTGTTGAAGTGGCTCGGGTGTCGTGCGTACCCATGTCTACTTTATTTAGATAGATCTTGGCAGCAGCCACTACTTTTGGTGCAAGCCATATAGCGGAGACCATTGTTGGAATTGCCATCAACGCAAAAGATCCATCGATTAAGCCCACCGCCGCGTCTAGCGAAATCACAGCAATCAAAACTATCGATGCAACGAAAACGAAGCGGTAGGAATTTTTATGCCGAGTGCCAAATACGAAACTCGCACATTGGGAGCCATAAAATGAATAGGTGAAGAGTGTAGTCGTAGCAAAGCTCACTACACTGAGAAATATGATAGCGGTGCCAACAGGGCCTAACAGTTGTGAGAAGGCATTAGCAGTGAGTGTTACCCCTTGAGCCTCGCTGCTTTGCCAAGTGCCCGCAACCAAAATCATCAGGGCCGTTGCCGTACAGATAATCAGCGTATCAATAATAGGTCCAACCATGGCTACTAAACCCTCTCTGATGGGTTCGCTGGTTTTTACTGCACCGTGTACTAATGACTCAGTACCCATGCCGGCCTCGTTGCTGAACGCGCCTCTTTGTACACCGTAAACCATCATGGCGAGCACGCTGCCACCTGCTGCGGCCTCACCAGTGAACGCATCGCTAATAATCATGGCGAACGCAGCGGGTACTTGTTCAATGTTCATAGCCAATGCGACGACAACAGTGCCAATGTAGATAACTGCCATAAACGGCACGATGATGGTAGCCGCGCGCGCAATTCTGTTTAGACCACCGAATATGATTGATCCGGCTATGGCAGCCAGGGCCATGCCAGCGAATAAATTAAAGTAGAACGGGTCTTCTTCGATGGCCAGAAGGCCTTGATCGATGAAAATGAGGTCGCGGATAATTTGAATGAGTTGGTTGCTTTGCAGTACAGGTAGGCAGCCGATCATGGCGACAATGGCAAAGAAGTAGGCTAGGAAATGCATATTCTTCGGTAGGGCTTCGCGGATCACATACATGGGTCCGCCTTGTAGTTCGCCGGCATCGTCCTTGCCTCTATACATAACGGCTAAGGAGCAAGTAAAGAATTTTGTGGCAATGCCCAGTATTGCAGTCATCCACATCCAGAAAATGGCCCCGGGACCACCAATTTGAATGGCCAGGGCTACGCCTGCAATGTTGCCCATACCAATGGTGCCGGCTAATGCTGCTGACAGCGCGCTGAAGTGATTGATATGGCCAGGGTCATTGGGGTCATCGTACTTGCCGCGAATAAGATCGAAGGCGTGTCTCAGGTAGCGAAACGGTGTGAACCGGGATAAAACC
>CAJXUL010000116.1 GCA_913060615.1 uncultured Gammaproteobacteria bacterium
AAGCCAGCAGGCTCGCCATTAAACTGGCCTGCAGCTTTAGCCATACACCCACAGTAGGCGCTGGCAGCATTAGATCCTCTGCCCCCAGTGTTTTCTAAACCTGCGACACATGTATTGGACCAATCTTCACCTAAGTCAGCATAAACCAGTGGAGTGGTCGCTAGGACCAGCGGTAAGGCCATTAGAAAAAGCGTATGTTTAATAAATTTTTGCACAAAATGGGCACTGAACTGCGCCGACAATCGAAACCATAGGACGCTCATAGGGCCTCTCCTTTTTATTTTTCTTCAACTTATACCGCCCTGAGCGGAACAAAGCTAGTAGCCCTGCGACAGAACATCTGTACAAAAAGTGAGCACAAAATGCAGCACAAACGCACACTTAATGGCTGTAGCCTCCTGGGATTCCGTTTGTATCAAGTAAGTCTGCTGAACCAATACGCACTGACTCCTTGATTTTCTCCAGGAGTAATTGGCTGAACGTTTGGTAGCGCGGTCTTTGATTACTTGCCAAAACTGCAAACATTTTCTCATCCATCCGTTTGAGTAAAAAACGCTGAGTCTTTTTTACTCTGCGCCTAGTATCAGAGTCATCTCGCAATATTCTCGCTGTAGCTTTTCTTAAATCGTTGCTGAAGTCAGTCGCAGCACTCTTAAACACTTTGGCTTGAGAAGCGCTAAAATCAATGGAGTGAATCGCTTCAATCACATCAGGGTCTCCCCAGATCCCCTTGGGCTGATCTATATCAGTAGCGGATTGCTCGGTGATAACACCAAAAACTTCTTCTACTCGCTTTACACAAGTACTAATGATCTTTTTGTTGGTCAAGCTTTGAGCTTCAAATACTGCCATTTTGCTAACCATTGGAGACGCCATAACAGCCAGTAAACCAGGCAACTCACCGCCAAACTGGTCTGAGGCTTTTGCCATACAACCACAATAAGCGGTAGCTGCATTAGAGCCACGCCCACCATTGTTTTCCAAACCAGCGACACAAGCACTAGTCCACTGATCCCCTGTATCAGCATAAACCGTTGCGCCATTGGCTAGACCCAACAATAGCGCAACAGCAAGCGCCGCAAACTTAGCCTGCTTATAACTAGCACCGCGGACCATCATCTGTTTACATCTATTTGTTTTCATCTTTTGATCCCTCTCATGCACCTTGGAGCACTTATAGCGCCCTAAATTAACCAGATCCAGCACTTAACTGCCAAATACTCGACCCGTTGGCAATTTTTCTGCTGCCCTCAGTGCCGGCTATGCTGTTAAAATCCATAGATGAAATACACCCTGGCAATCCATGGCGCACCTTACGCCAGCCAATCGGCGCAACACGGCCTAGCATTCGCCGAGGCACTGTTACGCCAAGAACATTCAATTGAGCGAATTTTCTTTTTTCACGAAGGTGTATACCAAGCACTCTCTACCCGCGTCACACCCCAGGGAGAGGAGGATCTACTGGCAAAATGGCAAACCCTCAGCAATCACGGCGTAGAACTTGCCGTATGTATCGCTGGCGGCATCAAGAGAGGCGTAATCAACGAAGACGAGCGCAAGCGCTATGAGAAGAACTCAAATAGCTTAGCCGAGCACTTTACTTTGGTGGGCCTAGGCCAACTAATCAGTGCCATAAATAACGCAGATCGATATGTAGAGTTTTCCGCGTGAAGAGGATGCTATTTATAATCTCGCAGCCACCTTATGCAAATTCTCACAATGCTGAGTTGTTAGAAGCCGCCATGGTTGGCGCGGTATTCGACGGCGAAGTCAGCATATTATTTCGCGACGATGGCGTATGGGGTCTGATGCCCAACCAGCACGGCGAGTTAATCGGACAAAAAACCTTTAGCAAAATGCTCAGCGCGCTGCCCACTTATGAAGTTGATCAACTTTTTGCCTGCGCTTCATCAGTAGAAGGTAGAGACTTATCTATTACAACTAGCCCAGAGATAGGACTACTCACCACCGAGCAACAAGCAATACTTATCGCTACACAAGATGTGGTTATTGGAGCTCAGAGATGAGCTTACATTTAGTATTCAACACTGCCGGCTATGAAGCTTGCCTAAAACGTAAGCTCAGTGACGACCCCATAATATTGTTAGGTGACGGTGTTTACTGCGCTACTCAACTTGAGGGAGGTAATATTCACGCTCTAGAAATTGACGCTCAAGTCCGAGGCATGTCATTAGCCCAGAGCAAAGCCAAGCCAATTGATTATGACGCTTTCGTTGCATTGACCGAATTGCACTCGCCTGTTGTCAGCTGGGCTGAATAGCCATGGGCCAGCAAAAGCTGATACAACAATGATGCTGAAATTGTCATTAGACAAAGACGGCTATTTGCGTGACCACTTGGCGTGGAACCCGGTCGCTGCTGAAATATTGGCTAAAGATCTTAATATTGAATTGACGCCAGAGCATTGGCAGATCCTAGAACTGGCGCGGCAATTTTATCTGGCTACTGATGTGGTGCCAGAAACCCGCCCGCTGGTTAAACTGATCCGAGATGCGCTAGGTCAGGAACGCGGAAATAGCATTTACCTGATGCAATTATTCGGCGGCAGCCCTGCCAAATATGTGGCCAAAATTGCCGGCTTACCTCGACCTACTAACTGTCTGTAGAAGTTGAACTTGCTGTGGAACTCTTTATCGAAGCGCGCGCATAAAGGTCGTGCACCTGAGCCGGTATGCCGGCCACCTCGCCAACAATAATAATCGACGGCCCATCTATCCCTACCTCGCGGACTTTGACAGCTAAATCATCCAACGCACCAAACACTTCCCTATGATTGGGCAGTGTCGTATTTTCTAGCAATGCAGCTGGGGTTTTAGCGCCACGCCCCGCCTCCACTAAGCGTTGTAGGATTTTTTCAATGCCCACCAAGCCCATATAAATAACTAGGGTTTGTTCAGGTTTTGCAAGTTCAGGCCAGTCAATATTCACCCCGTGCTCAACACTGTGGCCTGTAACGAAGCGCACAGATTGACTCATATGCCTGTGGGTTAAGGGGATGCCTGCATAACTACCACCGCCCATGGCTGCGGTAATGCCGGGAATTATTTCTACTGCAATGCCCTGCTCTGCAGCAGCCAATAGTTCTTCGCCGCCGCGACCAAAAATAAACGGATCGCCACCTTTCAGGCGCACTACTTTTTTACCCTTTAGTGCCTGCTCAATTAAAGTCTGGTTGATCTCCTGCTGCATGGTCGTGCCACTAGGCCTAGCGGCATCACTGCCTTCTTTCACCGCTTCTCGAGGACCTTTTTTCCCCACATCAATCAGTTCAACATCCCGGCGGGCATATTCCAATAAAGCCGGGTTCGCTAACTTGTCATACATCAGCACGTCCGCTGATTGAATGGCTCTTAGGCCTTTAAGGGTAATGAGTTCCGGATCGCCGGGGCCTGCGCCAACCAACACAATAGACCCATCACTGGAGGCCCTGGCCATCATTTTTTCTGCCTCAACAACAGCCGAATCCATAGAACCATACATGGCTTCATCTGCTGCTTTGCTGGCAAAGACCTCTTCCCAAAACGCTTTGCGCGCGTCTACGCTGGGTAACTTTGCTTTAACTTCGCTGCGCAACCTGCCCGCTAGCTCAGCCAGTTGACCAAGCGCACTCGGCAGCCTTAACTCTATCCAGCCTCTGACACTGCGGCTAAGAGTAGGTGACCGCCCCATACTTGATACCGCAACTAGAATAGGAAAACGGTCAATAATGGCAGGAAAAATAACCGTACATAGTTCGGTTCTATCTACGCAGTTAACCAGAACACTTTGCTCCATAGCAGCGACAAACACTTCTTCGCTGACATTGGGTGCATCTGTGGCACTAATGACCAAGACCAAATTTGCGGTCACTGCCTCAGGATAAAATAGGCTTTTTTCTATGGTCAGTTTACCAGCGTCACGGAGTTTTTGAATTTCCGGGTCTACTTCAGGCGCTATGACCTTAATCTTTGCCTGCGCACGGACTAGCCAGCGCAGCTTACGCAGCGCTGTTTGCCCACCGCCGACAACTAGACACGAACTACCTGCAAGGCGATGAAAAAGCGGTAAGTAGAACACTTAGTCGTTTAAAGAGAGCTGCTGGACGCCGCCCAAATAGGGTCTCAGAGCATCTGGAATGGTGATGTAGTCGTTGTTGGTCTGAAAGTTTTCCAGCAGCGCAACCACGGTGCGCCCCACAGCTAAACCTGAGCCGTTAAGGGTGTGCACTAGCTCTATATCACCAGCTTCATTGCGAAATCGCGCTTGCAGACGCCGTGCCTGAAAATCTAGAAAATTACTGCAAGAGGAAATTTCTCGATACTGCCCCTGGCTGGGCAACCATACTTCTAAATCAATAGTTTTCGCTGAGGTAAAACTTAAATCTCCACCACATAAAGTAACCGCGCGATATGGCAGCTCTAATGCTTGCAGAATGCCTTCCGCATGACCGGTCAATGTGTCCAAGGTATCCCAAGAAGTGTCTGGGTGAACCAGTTGCACCATTTCTACTTTTTCAAATTGGTGCTGACGGATCATGCCTCGGGTGTCACGACCATAGCTACCTGCCTCGCTTCTAAAGCAAGGGGAATGGCATACATGGCGGATCGGTAAATCAGCCTCGTTGAGTATCTCACCGCGATAGATATTGGTCACCGGTACTTCTGCCGTAGGAATCAAGTACGTTTCCGTTTCGCCATTAATACGGAACATATCTTCAGCTGCTTTGGGCAATTGCCCGGTACCGCGCATTGAATCTGCGTTGACGATAAACGGCACATAGACTTCTTGGTAGCCGTTGACCTGGGTGTGGTGGTCAAGCATGAACTGGGTCAAAGCGCGCTGTAAGCGGGCTAAATTGCCACGCATCACTACATAGCGTGCGCCACTGATTTTGGCAGCGGTCTCAAAATCTAAGCCACCAGAGGCGGTCATATCAACATGATCTAGGGGGGTAAAATCAAATTCCTTCGGCACACCCCATTTATGCAGCTCAATGTTGTCGCTTTCGTCGCGCCCTGCTGGTACCGAGGCGTGGGGCAAGTTTGGAATACTCATCAGCAGAGTTTGCTGCTCTTCCTGTACCAGAGAAAATTCTGCCTTCGCCTTATCTAAGCGTTCACCGAGATCTCCCACTAATGCCAAAAGTGGCTGTATATCTTCGCCTTTAGCTTTTGCTTGGCCAATGGACTTCGACTTAACATTGCGCTCGTTTTGTAACGTTTCAGTTTCACTCTGCAAGCGCTTGCGCTTTTCTTCTATCTCGGTAAATTGCTGAGTGTCTAAAACATAACCCTTAATGGCTAGGGCTTGGGCAATCTGCTCAGGGTCGGCTCTCAAAGCCTTGATATCTAACATCTGGTTTTCCGTCTTACCTATCATGATCTGTGGCGAATGCAAACGTGCATTACAGTACTGCATACTCGGCCGCAGTTTAACGCCCTCAGAGGTGGATTGCTCCTTTTGCGCCCAAGGAAATGAAGAATTTTATTGAGTGGCGCGCAATCCGAGCCAAACTGCGATTAGGCAGCCGCATAAAGTGCTGGCCAAGTACGTCAAGAGCAGGAACATTTTGCCGTCTTCAAGCATTTGCACAGATTCTAAAGAGAACGCGGAAAAAGTTGTGAATCCACCCAGCAAACCGACCACCAAGAACAACCTGCCCCAGCTTTGGAACCACTCTTCACCCGCACAAAAGCCCCAAACTAAGCCAATAACAAAGGAACCGGTTAAATTGCTGGCAAGCGTCGCCCATGGCAACAGGCCGCCACCTAGCCAAAGTGACATGGCATAACGCAGGCAGGCACCCATAGCGCCACCTATGGCGACATATACGAAACCCATCTAAGTGTTTTCTCGCCGCTGTTCAGCGGCATCGGCATCAAGCCCGCGCAGCCGCTCCAGACGATTTTTGATTTTGTCTTCTAGCCCCGAGGGCCTAGGAAAATAGAACTGTTGGGGCTGCATTGCTTCAGGAAAGTAGTCCTCGCCAGCTGCATAAGCACCATCTGTTGAAGTCTCCGCATGTGCATGGCGGTAACCCTCACCATAACCCATGCCCTTCATCATGCCGGTGGCGGCATTACGTAGATGCATTGGTACTTCTAATGTGGGCGATTGAGCAACAAAGGCTTTTGCGGCAGAGAATGCTTTATAGGCTGCATCGCTCTTTGGCACGCTGGCTAAATATAATACCGCTTGGGCTAGGGCTAACTCACCTTCAGGTTTACCCAAACGTTCAAAACTGCTCACTGCGGCCAAGGTCAGTTCTAAAGCCCGAGGGTCAGCGTTGCCCACATCCTCACTGGCCAAACGAATCAGTCGACGCCCGATATACCTAGGATCTGCGCCGCCATCCAGCATGCGGCAAAACCAATAAATAGCCGCGTCTGGTGAGCTACCTCGAATGGATTTATGCAGCGCAGAGATCTGCTCATAAAATAGATCACCGCCTTTATCAAAGCGCCGAATACGCTCGCCTGAAGCCGCTGCTATGGTTTCTTCTGTTATTGTGCCCTCACCTAGCTGATCGGCGATTTCAAGAATATTTAGGCAGCGCCGGGCATCGCCATCTACGCTGGCTACCAATAATTGTTGGGCTTCGGTGCTGATTTGCACATTGAGCGCTTGAGCGCCGCGCAGAGCTACTTGAATTAAATCTTCATCCAAGAGGCCGCGCAGCACGTAGACTCGAGCACGAGATAGCAAGGCTGCATTCACCTCAAACGAAGGATTCTCTGTTGTGGCACCAATAAATGTAACAGTGCCTTTTTCAACATGGGGCAAGAAAGCATCTTGCTGAGATTTATTAAAACGATGTACTTCGTCGACAAAGAGAACTGTTTTTTCGCCTTGTGTTAAATAGTACTCCGCCTGCTCAACTGCCAGGCGAATGTCCTTTACCCCTGCGAGCACAGCCGAAATACTGATCCACTTACAGCCTGCAGAGGTTGCCAGTATTTTTGCCAGCGTTGTTTTACCGGTGCCTGGCGGGCCCCACAGAATCATCGAGTGAATCTGACCTTTGCTGGCTAAACCACCAAGCGGTTTATCAGCGGCCATCAAATGTTGCTGGCCAATATAGTCCGCTAAAGTTTCTGGGCGTAACCTATCTGCCAATGGTCGCGGATCAATACTGCTTGAGTTCTCAATCAGTGACATTTATTTTCAACCCCGCACAACATCCGTATTTTCCGGCAAATTTAGTTTAAACGCGCTAGCTGGAATTTTTTGTTTGCTACGGATCTGACTGAATGTGATTTGAGTGCGCTGCCCAACATGGTCGGTAATTTCTAATTGCGACAACTGCTGACCGGCAAAAGCGATACGTACGGACATGAACAAAGATTGATTGCTGGTTGGCTGCAGTAGAAATTGAGAAGCACCGTCTGCCGCCAGCTGACTAATTAGGTAATCACCTGCAAGTAATTGTGTTGGATCCAATAACAACTTCAAAGGTAACGCCTCGTCAGAACCGCGCATATCTTTTTCTATTACTTGCTCCAAATCTGGATCAAAAATTCGCAACCAGCCATCTGCAACAACAATCACCTGGGCAAAAGGGAAATCCACCTGCCAGCGCAAACTAGGCTTAGATAAACTCAAAGTACCACTAGACCGATCTAACACCTGACCGCGAAAATCTAGTAGTGCTTGCTCGAAATTTGCTTGGGTATTGTCCAAATTTAGCAGCAGGTCAAGTAACCGCTGACCTGGTGTTGTGTTGTGTTGCGCTTTTTTTGGCGTACTAGCCGCCGCAACGACTTTAGGCGCATCATTCAAAAGATCAGTATTGTTGGCCGCAAAAGCAGGCGCAACAAACAATAGACTGCCAAGCAGACTAATCCCTATTAGGTACAAGTATTTCACGACTGCCATTTGTGCCCATCCCTGATACTACGCCCGCCGCTTCCATGGCTTCTATGAGCCTGGCTGCACGGTTGTAGCCTATGCGTAATTTTCGTTGCACCGATGAAATAGATGCCCGTCTAGATTCAAGAACAAACTGAACCGCTTCGTCGTAAAGATTATCTTCCTGCTCGGTGTCACCGTCGCCATCAAGCTTCACAAACGCTTCTTCGCCAGTTTGCCCCGCTATGATTTCTTCTAGGTAATTTGGTGCGCCTCTGCGCTTCCAATCCTCAACCACTCGGTGCACTTCCTCGTCCGATACAAACGCGCCATGCACCCGTTGCGGTAACGCCGTACCCGGCGGCAGATACAGCATATCGCCGTGACCCAAAAGTTGTTCTGCGCCACCCTGGTCCAAAATAGTTCTTGAGTCGATTCTTGATGAAACCTGAAAGCCTATGCGCGTTGGAATGTTGGCTTTAATCAAGCCGGTAATCACATCCACTGACGGTCGCTGGGTAGCAAGAATTAGGTGTATTCCGGCAGCACGCGCTTTCTGCGCAATCCGTGCAATGAGCTGCTCAACCTTTTTGCCAACCACCATCATCATGTCGGCAAACTCATCAATGACCACAACAATCGTGGGCAGTGCTATTAAATCTGGCGCTTCTTCATCTTCGATTTTCCACAGCGGATCTTTTATGGGCTCGCCCCGAGCGATCGCATCGCTGACCTGTCGGTTGAAGCCTGCTAGGTTACGCACGCCTTGGGCCGCCATTAATTTATAGCGGCGCTCCATCTCTGCAACACACCAATTCAGGGCGTGGGCAGCTTCTTTCATGTCCGTCACTACAGGCGTGAGCAAATGCGGAATGCCTTCGTAAATGGACAGCTCCAACATCTTTGGGTCGACCATAATCAGCCGCACCTGCTCTGGTGTCGCCTTCATCAGAATACTCAGAATCATGGCATTAACGCCGACGGATTTACCGGAACCGGTAGTACCAGCAACTAACAGGTGAGGCATTTTGGCTATATCAGCAACAATGGTGGCACCGGAAATATCTTTACCCAAAGCTAGGGTCAGGGTTGAAGCCGCATCCTGAAAAACCGATGAATGAATTACTTCTTTAAGCTGGACCATCTCACGGTGTTCATTGGGAATTTCGATACCAACCACTGACTTGCCAGGAATGACCTCGACAATACGCACACTGATAACCGCCATTGAGCGCGCCAAATCTTTAGCTAACGCACTAATTTTTTGCACCTTGACGCCAGCCGCAGGCTGCACCTCAAAGCGCGTAATGACCGGCCCGGGCAGCACTGAGACAACGGATGCTTGAACCCCAAAGTCGGCAAGCTTTAGCTCCAACTGCTTAGACATGGCTTCTAAAGCCTCTGGGGAAAAGCCTAATTTGGTGTCTTCGCGTTTTTCATCAAGGAGATCAACATCCGGTAATTCAGACGTACTGTTGGAATCAAACAAACGCTTTTGCTGAAGTTTAGAAGGCGGTTTTTCAGCCTTTGCCGACGCCAAAATTTGCACCGATGAAGGCGATGACTCTTTGCTACTAACCCGCTGATCATTGTCTAACGAGACCTTACGCTGCTTAACCAATGCCTTCGTTTCATCAGCTTCTTGTTTAACCGTTTTAGCCACCGCGCGGCGGGCTTGGTAACTGTCTCTTATACACATCTCCGAGCCCACGAGACGGACTCC
>CAJXUL010000117.1 GCA_913060615.1 uncultured Gammaproteobacteria bacterium
AGAGACAGGCTAAGAAAGCACCTGCCAAGAAAGCACCAGTGGCTAAAAAGGCACCTGCCAAGAAAGCACCTGCCAAGAAAGCACCAGCTGTTAAAAAAGCTGCTGTAGCGAAAAAAGCTCCTGTAGCAAAAAAAGCAGCGGCTAAAAAAGCCTCTGTAGCGAAAGTTGCCGTTAAGAAAGCACCCGCTAAGAAAGTTGCTGCCAAAAAAGCACCTACCAAGAAAGCAGCCGTTGAAGCTGTAGCTGGGAAGCCAAAAGCAGGCGTTAAAGCTAAGATGACCAAAACAGCAATTATCAATGATATTGCTGAATCAACTGATTTGACCCGCGCTCAAGTAACTTCTGTTATGGAAGAGCTAGAGTCGGTGATAGAGCGCCACATTCGCAAGCGTTCAGTTGGAGAGTTTACTCTTCCAGGTCTCCTCAAGATTAAGGCCGCTAAGCGTCCTGCAACTAAGAAGCGCATGGGCCGCAACCCAGCTACTGGCGAAGAAATCGTCATTGCTGCCAAGCCTGCGACTACTCGAGTTCGCATCTCTGCTCTGAAGAAACTTAAGGATATGATCGCCTAATAAGTAGGCGACTAATACCCATATGCTAGATATGGCGAGGGGTGAACTATTTCGCCCTTCGCCAATCAACTCGAGACAGGTTAATCGACTTTTGAAGAATGTTCGGATTTTGATTGATTCCAAAAACAGAGTGCAAATCTAGTTAGGTAGTAAGAGAGAAGTGAACCGATTGGCCATCAATCGGTTTTTTTTTGCCTTGTTATATGACCTGCGCATTGTGTCTAATGCGACTGTATTTCCACCCACCAAACAAAAGTCCAAATATGCGCCAATCAACCCTTCTCTTACCTACGCTGAAAGAAAACCCTGCCGACGCTGATGTAGTCAGCCACAGGCTAATGTTACGTGCAGGCCTTATTCGTCAACTCGCCAGCGGATTGTATACTTGGCTGCCATTGGGGCTGAGAGTTCTGCGCAAAGTTGAGCACATAATCCGCGAGGAAATGAATGTCAGCGGTGCCCAAGAAGTAATGATGCCCGTGGTTCAGCCCGCCGAGCTTTGGCAGGAAAGTGGTCGCTGGCAGAAAATGGGCAGTGAAATGCTGCGTATTAAAGACCGACATGACCGAGACTTTTGTCTTGGGCCAACCCATGAAGAAGTCATCACCGATATTTTTCGCCGCGAAGTACACAGCTATAAGCAACTACCCATTAACTTTTATCAGATACAGACGAAGTTCCGTGATGAGCGGCGCCCTCGTTTTGGTGTCATGCGTGCACGAGAATTTATCATGAAGGACGCGTATTCCTTCCACTTAGATCAAGAGAGTTTTGACACTACTTACCAAGAAATGTACGACTGCTACGCGCGCATCCTCAATAGAATGCAGCTGACCTTCAGAGCAGTACAAGCGGATACAGGAAATATTGGTGGCGATAACTCTCACGAGTTCCACGTCTTGGCCTCTTCTGGCGAAGACACCATCGCTTATTCCTCCACCGGCAGCTATGCCGCAAACTTAGAAAAAGCCACCGCGAAGGCACCATCTACGGCGCCAGCAGCAAGCCAAGATCTTCAAAGAATAGACACACCAGACGAAAAAACCATTGACGCTATTTCTAAGCGACTCAACATACCGGCCAGCCAGACCGTAAAAACTCTGATCGTTAAGGGTCATGAGGGTCCTGTGGCAATTATTTTACGCGGCGATCATGAATTGAACGAAATAAAGGCAGCCAAGTTGCCGAGCGTTGTGTCGCCCTTAGCATTCGCCGATGAAAGCGAAATCCTAAAATCAATGGGCGCACACCCAGGGTCTCTCGGGCCGATAAATTGCAAAATTGCTTACCTAGTAGATCGAGATGCCGCAGCATTGGCTGACTTTGTTTGCGGTGCCAACGAAGATGCAGTGCATTTCACAGGCGCCAATTGGCATAGAGACTGCCCACTGGACGATGCCCAAATAGTGGATGCAAGAAATGTCGTTGAAGGCGATATAGCGCCAGATGGCGAAGGCACGATTGAGTTTCTTAGAGGCATTGAAGTCGGACATATTTTCCAACTGGACAAAGCCTATAGCGAGCCTCTAGAAGCGTCTGTTTTAGACAGCGACGGCGTTAGCCAAATCCCAATTATGGGTTGCTACGGCATGGGCGTGACACGTCTAGTGGCGGCAGTGATAGAGCAGAACCACGATGACAACGGAATTTTGTGGCCACAGCCGCTGACCCCTTATGACTTACACATCATTGCGCTAAATTCGCAAAAGTCTGATGCCGTAAGAGAAGCTGCTGACAATCTCTACAATGAAGCAATAGCATTGGGTTTGGAGGTTTTACTAGATGACCGAGACGAACGCCCCGGAGTCAAGTTCGCAGACGCAGACTTAATAGGCATTCCCCAGCGTTTAGTGGTCGGTGACAGAGGACTCAAGAATGGTGTGGTTGAATACAAACAACGTCATGAAAAAGAAGCCGCTGAATTGCCATTAAACGAGGCAGTAGCAGGGGTCAACGCGCAAATAGCCAAATAGGTTTGGGCTTCGCAAAAACGGGATAAAAATTGTCAAAGCCTAAATAGACCTATGTAATTCCGTGCTGTTTAGTCAGCACGGACGTCTCGACTGTTTACCAAGTCGGTTTTTTTAGTTAGCCGGCCACTTAGTGGGCGGACGGACCGAACGAGAGATCGAAAGCCGGAGTGTTTACAAACTAGCTTCTATGCTTTCAGCTGTCTGCGGTCCAATCAAAATGTTATGTACCTCACCCTCTGGCGAAATAATCACCGTCATAGGCAGCACTTGAGCAGCCTCATACCCAACAATCATCTGGGGATCGTCCACCAGAACTGGGAACTCAATACCCATCTGTGTGATCAAATCGGTTAACTCTTGGCCTTCCAGGTAGTCAAAATTGACACCTAATACAAATATCGGCTCGCCATTTTCGCGCTGATGCAACATGTTCAACTCGGGAATTTCTTCTCGGCAAGGTCTGCACCAATCCGCCCAGTAATTAATCAATACCCAGTTACCGCGCAATTCAGACAACTGCATTTGGGAGCCGTCAGCTACCCGGTAGCTGAGTTCTTTCGCACACCCGGACAACCCTAGAAGCACGACAAGAAAAATGGCTTTAAGGCCTAAGCCTAAATTTAGGAAAGCTGAATTAGTCAATCTACTACTCTCAAAATTGCACGATAAGCCGCGCAAAAACTACTAAAAAACTGTTAATAAACACTGCTAAAAAAACACCCAAAGTCAGCCCGTAAATATCTCATCAAGACTTAAGGACAAATGCGCTTCGCCATATTCAACCAAAGACAACAATGCGCGCACCAGTTCTGGAAGATCAGAAACCGCACCTAAGTTCTCTTTGGTAACGTGTTCAGGAAAAATTTGCAGCAACTGCCATAGAGTAACCGTCTTTAGATCTCTACCCAAGCGCCAACGTCGATCTTCGTCGAGCTTTATAAGTTTAAGCCGCTGCAATGCGCTCACAACATCTCTCCATTGATCAGTCGCAAAGTGTCCCGCGGCACGCAAGCGGTCTTCATCAACCCCCTCACCGCAGACGTGGGCGAGACGAACTAGGTTCAGTAAACGTATGGCTTTGACAATGGTCGGCTCAGACGTGGCTAAATCCATAGACCCCATGGCTATAGATCGAACAAATACTGCGCCAGCTAAAACAATCACCCAAACCAGATATAGCCAAATCAAGAAAATGGGTAAAGCTGCAAAAGCGCCATAAATGGCATCATAAAAAAGGTTTTTCGACACTTCAGTATAAATGAAAAATGCGACCTTAAAAATGATTGCTGTAGCGATGCCACCATAGAAGCCGTGTAAGAGCGACACCTTACAGTTGGGCACCATTACATAGAGGGCAGTAAAACCAAGAGCCGTGAGTAAAACCGGCAAGTACGTAAGTAAAGTTTTCCCCACAGTCCAGGCTTCAAGGTCAGAGATGAGTGGAATACTAACCAAGTAGGCGCTGACCAACATGCCACTGACAATAGCTACGGGGCCCAGCGACAATATGCCCCAGTAAACTAAAACACGGTGCAGACTCCACTTGGGCGCTTCCACCTGCCAGATATTGTTGAACTGTTTCTCCACCGCCACCAACATCAGCAAGGAAGTGACTAAAAGTCCAATAATACCCGCAGCGGTCAACCCAGTCGCCCGATCTGCAAATTCTAATAATTTTTCCTGTACGAGGGTTGAGCCGGCAGGCAAAAAATTCTGGAAGAGAAAGTTTTGGAAATCCTGACCTAGAACGGCAAACTCAGGTAACAAAGAAAAAAATAGCAGCGTTACCGTCATCAATGGCACCACTGCAAAAAGCGTAGTGTAGGTAAGTGCAGCCGCAGAAGTCAGACAATCGTAGCGAATAAGCTGTTGCCCAAGTAAAGACAGTTGCCGAACAGTACTCGACAAGAAGCTGTGTCTAAGTACTCCGCTCACCCAATGGTTGTTATTACTGGCGTCATTCTTACTCATGCCTATACTGTACCCTTTAATCCTTTTAACCAAATTAACTCAACTAGCCAAAAGCCATGCCTGACTATGTTATTTATCACAACCCAAGCTGTTCAAAGTCTCGTGCAACCCTTGCACTACTTCGTGAGAACAACGTAGAGCCTGAAATTATCGAGTATCTCGACAATCCGCCTAGCGTTGAGGAGATCAAGCGCATTTTGGCACTACTCAACTACCAGCCTATTGAGCTAATGCGGACAAAAGAGGCTCCCTTTAGCGACCTTAACCTAAGCGATCAAGCCACGACTAACGAACAATTGGTGGCTGCAATGGTCTCCCACCCCATTTTAATGGAAAGGCCCATTGTCTTGCGCGACAACCAAGCCATTATTGGTCGACCACCAGAACAAGTATTGAGCCTAATATGAGCACAAACCCATACGTCCTTATTCTCTACTATTCACGCACTCAAGGGACACAAAACCTTGCATTACACATAGGCCGAGGTGTCGATAAAGTTGCCGGTATAGAACCCAGAATTAGAACCGTGCCGCCAGTTAGTAGCGTGATTGAGCGCACCGCACCATCAGTACCCGACGAAGGTGCCGTTTTTTGTACTAAAGAGGACCTAGCAGGATGTAGCGGCCTAGCCCTAGGCAGCGCAACTCGCTTTGGCAATATGGCCGCTCCCATGAAATATTTTTTGGACAGCACAGCCGACCTTTGGGCAGGTCAACAATTGGTCGGCAAACCGGCTAGCGTATTTTGCTCCAGCAGTTCACTACACGGCGGCCAGGAATCCACGCTACTGACCATGATGGTGCCCTTGTTGCATCATGGCATGGTCATTCAAGGGCTGCCCTATAGCTACCCTGAGCTAAACACCACTCAGTCTGGGGGCACACCTTACGGTGTCACTCATGTTCAGGGTAACGATCACAATAATGGCGCTACACTTTCTAAAGAAGAAGCAGCGCTGGCAGAAGCGGCAGGCCAACAATTAGCCGAACTCGCGTTAAAAATTACAGGAGTGTCCAATTGAAAGGCTGGTTATTTGTCATACTGGTAATGTTGGGGTCACTGATTTCACTCACTGGTCTAAGACAGTTTTTTGTTGAACCACTGGCAACTCCTTCAGTGAACGCTGTTTGGTTTGTTATACAGATAGCGCCACTGCTGTTCACCATCCCAGGTGTCATACAGGGCCAACTCAAAAGCATGTTCTTGCTGTGCATGGTCAGTACGTTATATTTCATACATGGAATATTAGTGATCTTCGATCCTGCATTATTTTGGTTTGGCACCGCTGAGCTATTCTTCTCGCTGGCACTGTGCGTCATTAGTGCCCTATTTGTACGCAAGCTGCGCGAGTATAATGGGCCACCGGAAGAGTAGTATTTGGACTAACAGTAGACTCTAGGAACCGGTTAAGAATAATTAGAACTGCCGAGTCTAAAACCTGAGCATAAATATAGCGTAACTAAATGGTGCTAGAACTAGCACTGCGAAAGAGCTATGTGGAAGTGCTCTGTGGAAGAGCTGAAGCATACCTAAGTGCTCAGCTGCTTTGCATAAAAACTTGCTCAGATACCTGATTAGCATTCAACGAATCAAGCACCTGAGCAAACATCAACTAAGTGAAAGCACTCTAGCGAACGGTAAAGGTATCACTACGTAGCGTACCCACAGACCAATTGTCGAATTGCACATTGGTCACTGCGCCGCCTCTTACGGCATCAATATGGGTTAGGTCATAGCCGCCTGTGTCGCTGGCTACATCTTGGTTAAACCCACCAGCCCCATCATCCGCTACAACAAAAGCAGACATAATATCGGCAGCATCAATAGCCCCGTCCTGATTGGTGTCGCCATCTAAAAAGCCATTACCTATGGAGCCGATAGTTGAAAGGTACCAACCTGCTGTAAAATTGTTGCCGCGCTCTGCAGCCTCGCCGGTAAAGTTAACGGCATTTACCGCGCCATTGTAATAGACCAGCCCATTACCATTGGAGTTGTTAGCCGCCACGGTACCTGTAGGAAACCCAACCGCACTTGTACGTACTACACCGAAACTTGCATTAGCACCGGTTTCGTTAGCGCAGTGAACCCCATAAAGATAGTTAGGCCCTGGCGTTGTGGTGTCGATCAAACTAAGGTTCGCCGCAGAATCGGCTTCAAAGCAACCATTACGGAAGTTAGCAATCAGCACATTTGCCATTCGTACTTGGTCAGTATTGTCAGCAAATAGAATACCAAATTCATTATCGGTAGCACCTGCCACAGTACTGCTATTGTCTCTACCCACTAGCGTGGCGTTAACAATACGAGGGTTAGAATCTCCAGCGACAGTTTCACTGGCGTAAATACCTGCACGACCACTGCTGCCACCAGTATCTCGATTATGAATAACCAATAGGTCTTTAATCAGTCCATTAAAATCTCTGAACCAGATACCGTCTCTCATGGCACCGGTAGTCAAGATCCACGACAATCTTGGGTCGCCATTCATAATGCGCAATCCATCTTTAGCAGAGTTATGCGATTGAACAAAAGTCAAAGTGGTTGCGCTATCAACGCCATTAAGAACAATGTTATCCGTATAAGTGCCGGCCACACCGTCGATGGTGACTGTTACTGAAGCACCAGCCTCTGCCACAACAACATAATCCAAACGATTTGCGCCTTGCGTACCAGTCAACGTAGGTAAGCCGTTGAAACCACGGAGAAATAAACCACCCCACTCGCCACTACCTGCAACGCCCAGATCGTCAGAGGTAAATCGCACGGGGCGAGAAGCGGTACCCTGTGCATCAATATTGGATCCAGGCCAAACCAACAAATGGTCTACTGCACCAACAATATCACCACGAATTCGCGTACCCGCATCGATAGTCAGCGTAGCAATGCTGACATTATTACTCACTTGTAGAGCGCCATACAACAGGAACGTCATATGGCATATCGCACAAGGCATTACACAACCACCAAATCTAATTGGCGCGCAGGCTTTTTATTTTAGAAAAACATGGACACCAAAAATGCGTTGATGGGGAAAATGAGAATTCCATGCATAGCTATAGCAAGAACCGCTACTAGCGCAGCGGAACCAGTTAACCAACCATCAAAGCATTCCCCGAGGTTTGGTAATCAACAAAAGAAAGCAATAAGACTACTAACGAATTCCAAAAGTGTGGGCAAGTTCACATTTTTTTAAACAATAGAATTTTTAGCGGTACAGAAAACGCATCGCGCGCCAAGAACTTACCGCCACAACTAGTACATATTCCAATAGTTAGCTAGCGTGTTACTAAATAAAAGGTTGCTCCTAGACGACCAAAGGAGTCACTCGATTTTCTTGAGGGTATTTACGAGGGATAGCGTAAGACGCAGATCAATTAGCTTACGCCGAAGACGTTATCAAATTTCTACGCCCAAACATGTACACATCCTTGGGAAGAATGGGGCGGAATGCGAAAAAACCGGACTGCAACAGTTTACAGTGGAACTCGGATATAAGCTGTCTTATAGACGCTGTCTCCCAGAGCCGCCATTTAGAATATGGCGGGGAAGAACTAAAAACCTAGCCTAAAGTATCTTCCGCGACAAAATAGCGCGGGTCTTCAATGACATTCACTTCAACTAAGCTGCCCGCTTTTCTAAGCAAACGTTTACATTCAGCGCTCAAATGCACCAGGTGCAGGGTTTTTCCGCAATTCAGATAACGCTCAGCAAGGGTATCTATCGCCTCTAACCCTGAGTGATCACACACCCGTGACCCCGCAAAATCCACTATAACGTCATCATTGGCCAGCGTTGGATCAAAACGATCTAAGAACGAAGTCACCGAACCGAAAAACAGCGGCCCATGCACAGCATAAACGGTTGAACCTTTGTGGTCCTCTCGAGCCTCAACATTTACTTGCTTGGCATGCTCCCAAGCGAATACTAGGGCTGAAACAATAACACCAACAATTACGGCAACGGCAAGGTCGGTGGCCACGGTTACAGCCGAAACAAGGACTAAGACCAGCGCATCACTCTTTGGCACTTTACGAATCACCCGAAAACTACTCCACTCGAACGTTCCAATAACCACAATAAACATCACGCCTATTAGCGCTGCAAGAGGAATTTGTTCAATAAACGGCGACGCCACCAAAATAAATAAGAGCAAGAACAAAGCTGCGGAAATACCAGACAAGCGCCCTCGCCCACCAGAATTCACGTTAATCATACTTTGGCCGATCATTGCACAACCACCCATACCGCCAAACATGCCGGTGACCGTATTGCCAATGCCTTGCGCAACACACTCTTTGTTGCCGCGACCACGAGATTCAGTAATTTCGTCTACCAAACGCAGCGTAAGCAACGACTCAATCAATCCAATAGCAGCCAAAATCACAGCATAAGGAAAGATGATTGTTAACGTCTCGAAATTTAATGGGACTGATGGAATATGAAAGGTGGGTAAGCCGCCGCTAATGGAAGCAATATCGCCCACTACACGCGTATCTAGCTCTAGGGAGATCACCAGCAAACTAACAACAACAATCGCCACCAGGGAGGAAGGCACCGCTGTAGTCAGCTTCGGCAAGAAATTGATAATGAGCATGGTGAGCAATACAAGACCAATTAGCATGTAGAGTTGGCTCTCCTCTAACCAAGCAACATCTAAGATACTGCCCTGCATAAAAGTGCCTGCTAGCCAGCCGGGTTCACCGGCAACACCAAACTGACTGAGTTGCGCCAAGAAAATTACAATAGCCAAACCGTTAACAAATCCCAACATTACTGGGTGCGGCACCATACGGATAAACTTACCAAGGCGAAATACTCCAGCTAATATTTGCAGTATGCCCATGAGCACAACGGTGGCAAATAGGTACTCAACACCGTGATCCGCAACTAACGCCACCATCACTACGGCAAGTGCGCCAGTGGCGCCAGAAATCATTCCGGGCCGTCCGCCAATACACGCAGTTATCAGCC
>CAJXUL010000118.1 GCA_913060615.1 uncultured Gammaproteobacteria bacterium
GCTGAGGTGTTAACTTGGATTTCCAAGGGAAAAACCAATCATGAAATTGCGATTATTTTAGATTTTAGTCCGCGCACAGCAAACAAACATCTGGAACAAATCTTTCGTAAACTAAATGTTGAAAATCGCACCACTGCGGCGGCTGTTTCCCTCAGATATTTGAGTCAAATAAGGTAAGGGTGCCACATTATAAGTCATTGTACGTAGTCGCCTAGTGTTTAACACGCATATCAAAAAAACCCATTATTTCTAATATACACCTGTCACTTTGTTGTGCAATTTTTTGCTCTGCGAGTGTTGTATAAAGTGAGCTTGCCGAATCTGTGGGCATGCCTTGTCTAAGGTCTAAATTTAACTTTGAGGTTTATTACTATATGAAAATGTTCAAGAAAACTCTGATTGCGGCGGCGGCAGTATCAACTCTGTCTTTTGCTGTTGCACCTGTAGCGGTTGCTGAAGTTGCCGCTTCTGCAACAATTTCTTCTGCTTACTTATGGCGCGGATATGATCTCGGCCAAGGCGACGCAGCCCTGTCTGCAGACATCATCTGGAGCGAAGGCGGTTTAAGCGCTGGCATGTGGGTTTCTTCAGGCGATGCAGCCAATGGAACTGAGTATGATTTTTTCGCTGGATACGGCGGATCAGTTGGCGAGTTCAACTATAGCTTCAGCTACTTTACCTACATTTACCCCTCTGCAGATACCAACAATGAAGCGGCTGAATTACAAGAATATGTTTACTCTGTAGGCTACGGCCCAGTAAGCCTGACGGTCTATGACGATATCGACAGCAACTATTCTTATACTACTCTAGGCTACGATATTGGCGCTTTCTCTCTGATGTACGGTGCTCACGATAATGGCGCTAACGATCAAGAGAACTTCGATGTGACCTACAGCTACAACGACTTTCTGTCTTTCACCTACAGCACGCCATTTGGATCTACAGCTGAAGAAGAAGAGCCTACATTTGTTGCTTCTTTTTCACTGCCATTCTAACGATTGGTGTGGGTTAGTTTCGCGGTCTCAGTGCCCTCCCAAGTTCTGAGACCAAAGAACTGCATTAAAGAGAGCCCACTTTTACTCTGAGCACTCCCAGAAGCTCTGGCGCCGCAATTTTATCAATCGCAAGATCATGCAGAGGCAGAAGATTCTTATCGAGTAGGCGACGCTGGCTGATAGTATAGGTGGGAGACCAATCAGACGACTTAGTCGCAAACCAGTCCTCGCCTAAGCCCCCAAAGGTATTTAAAGATGCGACCTCTGCTAAAGCTTTTTGTTCAAGCTTTACTAAGCTGGGGTCGCCGCCCTGAGAGACTAAGGCATGGGCCTCACGGTGGAGCTCTCTCGCATTTTTGAGAGAAATCTCTGGGTATACACCCAGCGCCAGACGCTTCTCTATCCTCTGTGCACCAGTGGAGATTCGGTACTTGTATCTCCAATACTTGCTACCTATCGGAGACACCTCTAAATAAAGACCACCCTGATCAGACAGGCGATAAGGTTTCTCTTTAGCCTTAGCTTGCTTGATTGCAACCTCGGTAAGCATAGATGCCCCCTAATTCGTGCCCAAAACAAAATGTGCCCCCACAAATGCCCCCTCAAGGAAACGGCTGCAGGCGGACACCTCAGAACCTTAATGTACTCTAAGTGATTGTTTTTGCAATGAATTGTTGCGATAAGAGACGTCTTCGGACGCCTTGGGAATAATAAATGGCGGAGAGAGAGGGATTCGAACCCTCGAAGGCTTTAACACCTTACACGCTTTCCAAGCGGGCGCGATCGACCACTCTGCCACCTCTCCTAATTATGGTGGCAACCCACCCAGTCACATCTAAAGCCCGAAGCCGCTGTTACCGTTGCTCCCTTCCAGGCCTGGCGGAGTTCACAGCATATCGCCTCTAGAGAACCAAAGTGGGTCACCATAGAACGAGGAATCTTAGAGGAAAGCCTCTCAGATTCCTACTGCAAAGGTCAGTATTTCGGGTACTCTTGGCGAATTAATTGCTAGATGAGCATCCATGCGCAAAGACCACCGTCCTTACAGCCTTAAAGTTCTCCAAGGTAAGCTCGAGGCGCGTTGGGTGAAACATTTTATTGCACCACAATTAGAGCGTATGGGTCATCACTCGATGATCATGAAACCTTGGTTTCTGAAAATTTACGGTAAGGAAATTAGCTTCGGTCAGTCGGTCCATGTGATTGCGGCAGCAGATAGAAACGTGCGCCTGACCACGTGGGAAATGAACGACCATCAGGGCCGTATTGATATCCAGGATTACGTGTTGATCTGCCCTGGTGTGCGGATCGACTCTGCGTTATCGGTGGAGATTGGTGCCAGCTCAATGCTTGCGGCGGGTGCATACATCACCGACGCGGATTGGCACGACATTTATGATCGCACTCAAGCCATTGGGCGCTCTGCCCCGGTTAAATTGGCGGCCAATGTTTGGGTAGGCGACGGCGTAACTATTTGTAAAGGCGTGAGTATCGGCGAGAACTCTATTATTGGCGCTGGCTCTGTGGTCACAAGTGACATTCCCGCCAACGTTATCGCCGCTGGCAACCCAGCACGCGTGGTTAAAGAATTAGACCCAAAGCAAAAACTGACCAAACGCGAGGATATGTTAGCCAACGGGCCAGAATTGGCCATTCAAATGGATGGTCTAGAGCGCTGGATGCGCGAAGACAATACTTGGCTGAAGTGGTTTCGTGCACTGCTTGCTCCAACGACAAAGGACTAAGGACTAAGGACTAAGGACTAAGGACTAAGCTTCATTACCGTAAAGCATTTTTAGCCGTCCGTTAATGTCTTTTTCTACCCTCCGTCACTCCTTCTACACTCCTTTAAGGCGCGTTCACTCCTTCACCAACCTCAATCAGGCGTTATCCCCCTCTTTAACTTTCATTGCGCCGGCTTAGAACAGCGCTAAAACCTGACAATGACTCACACTCAGCTAACTATATTAGAATGTTGAATAACACAACTTACCCTAACCAAAGCCTCCCTAAGTCAAATAGCCTAAATATTTTGCGCATGCTGCCTGCAAACCAGCCTTACAACCCACCAACCAGGCCGTTGGTCACATACGCCAACCGGTAAAATTTGCGAGTCTGTAACCTGCGTGCCATGTGTCTTGTTAACCCCGAACTGATCCACACAACCCACCCATTAGGCTGAACTTACGCTCATGACTATTTTAAGAAACGATTGGCGGCGGCATGAAATATTAGAAATCATGCAACAGCCGTTGAATGATCTGCTGTTTACAGCTCACACCATTCACCGACAATTTCATAATCAAAATGAAATTCAAATAAGTAAATTGTTGTCAATTAAAACCGGTCGCTGCCCAGAAGACTGCGCCTACTGCCCCCAAAGCATTCGATTCAGCACTGGCCTCGACGAAAAACAACTTATGGCTATTGCCGATGTGGTCGCTGAGGCAAAGAATGCAAAGAGCTCTGGCGCAACGCGTTTTTGCATGGGCGCAGCATGGCGCAGTCCAAAAAATCGTGACATGCCGGTGCTAACCGAAATGGTTAAGCAAGTCAAAGCATTAGAAATGGAAACATGTATGACTTTGGGTATGCTTGACCAAGACCAGGCCGAAGAATTTGCCAGTGCTGGCCTTGATTACTACAACCATAACCTCGACACCTCCCCTGAGCATTACCGTAAAATCATAACCACTAGAACCTATGAAGACCGCCTAGAAACGATTAAAAATGTCCAAGAAGCAAAGATAAAAGTATGCAGTGGCGGCATTCTCGGCCTAGGAGAGCAGACCCAGGACAGAGCGAGTTTACTCCAGCACCTCGCCAATCTGGACCAGCACCCTGAATCCGTCCCTATTAACCAATTGATTCGGGTTAAAGGCACGCCGCTACAAGACAACGACGACTTGGACCCAATCGAATTCATTCGTGTCATCGCCACAGCCCGAATTTTAATGCCCAAAGCAGTTGTCAGGCTCTCAGCCGGCCGAGAGCAAATGAGCGATGAAATGCAAGCTATGGCATTTTTTGCAGGGGCAAACTCAATGTTCTATGGCGACAAATTGCTCACCACCAATAACCCTACAGAAAATCATGACACCGAACTTTTAGAAAAATTGGGCATCAAAGCACAGTCTTTAAATTCACCCACAACCTCCATACACCGGCTCGAACACACTGAGGATCCGTACCCAGAGTTAGCGATACCATCCAATACACCGGTGCAATACTACACACCAAGACAAGCCAAGTAATGGCTACCAAAGAGCCATTTAGCCAAAGTAAGTCTCAGGCCTTTGACAAAAATCATCTCTGGCACCCGTACAGCCCACCGCCGTCGCCGACAAATAGAGAGAATTTATTAGTTAAAGCCGCCAGTGGCGTACACCTCACTCTGGCGGACGATACAAAAGTCATTGATGCAATGTCATCTTGGTGGTGCACTATACACGGCTACAATAATGCCCACATAAACGCTTCTGTAAGCGAGCAACTTACCGACATGGCCCATGTCATGTTTGGCGGGATTACCCATCAACCCGCAATCGAATTAGGCAAGAAACTATTAGATATCGCGCCAAGCACGCTCACCAATATATTTTATTCAGACTCAGGCTCGGTGGCGGTAGAGGTTGCAATGAAAATGGCAGTGCAATACCAATATGCGTTGGGCAACTCAGGCAAGTGCAAGTTCTTAAGCATTCGATCTGGGTATCATGGCGACACTTGGAAAGCGATGAGCGTGAGCGATCCGTCTACCGGTATGCATCATCTTTTTTCCGGCGCTCTACAAGCTGAACATTTTGCACCACGCCCACCAATCCAACTGCAGCAAGAGTGGTTGCAAGACCCAAGCAAAAATGGCTTGCAAGAGGTAGCACAAACCCTCGAAGCACATGGCAAGCATATAGCCGCCATGATTTTAGAACCCTTGGTGCAGGGTGCAGGCGGCATGTACTTCTATCATCCAAACTATCTTAATGAATGCCGCAAACTATGTGATGACCACAACGTATTACTCATCTTCGATGAAATTGCCACCGGGTTTGGTAGAACCGGTAAATTATTCGCCACAAATCACTGCCAAGTACAGCCTGACATAATGTGTTTGGGCAAAGCCATTACTGGCGGCTATCTGTCATTCGCAGCAACACTTTGTTCTCACAAAGTAACCCATAGCATTGCTAGCGGCGAACCCGGCTTATTCATGCACGGCCCTACTTTCATGGCAAATCCTCTCGCTTGCAGCGCAGCTATTGCAAGCCTTGAACTATTAGAAAGCACCCCATGGCAACAGTGGGTTGCGCGTATTGAACTACAATTAGAGAGCGAGCTCGGCAAGGCACGCGGCTTAAAAGGAGTCGCAGATGTGCGGGTCCTTGGCGCCATTGGCGTAATAGAAATGGATCACCCAGTGGATGCCAGCCTCGCTCAAGCACTGTGCGCAGAATTGGGCGTTTGGTTACGGCCTTTCGGCCATAATATTTACTGTATGCCGCCTTACATAATTACCAGCGAGGAACTGTCAAAAGTTACTCGCGCAATGATTCAACTCACAAAGAAATAACCAGGCAGTAAAATTTTGAAACACCAACACCTTCAATTTAAGCTGAATGGCTTGAAAGAAAAAAGCCATTTCCGCAAGGCCAGAGAATTAGAGTGCAACGGTTACAACATAGCCATAGGCGAAAAAAAAATACTGAATTTCTCGAGCAATGATTATCTTGGCCTCGCAGGAGATCTAACACTGCAAACCGATTTCTTTAAAAGCGCACCTCAAAGCCGCTGTAAAAACTGGATGGCTTCCTGCTCTTCACGAGCATTAACAGGCACGTCGCCCTCACATAGTCTGCTCGAAAACAGCATTGCAATGTCCTACGGCAAAGAGCGCGCGCTTATTTTTAATAGCGGTTATCACGTAAATACCGGTATTTTGCCAGCAATTACAAGCGCAGAAGATCTCATTTTGTCGGACAAACTTATTCATGCCAGCGTGATTGATGGCGTGCGCCTAGGTAAAGCAACGTGCATTCAATTTCGGCACAACGACATGAACCATTTAGAGCAGCTCTTAGACGACAATCAAAATAAATTTCGCAGCATTTGGATTTTGTCCGAATCTCTTTTCAGCATGGATGGCGACTATGCACCGCTCACCCAACTCATAGCACTGAAGAAAAAATATCAAGCCTATTTGTATCTCGACGAAGCCCACGCGGTGGCTTGCATTGGAGAAAATGGCTTGGGGTTAGCTGATCAGTTAGGGGTCATCGGCGATATAGACTTATTAATAGGCACGTTCGGCAAAGCGCTAGCTGGTTATGGGGGCTATGTAGCGGGCGACAGAGTGCTGATAGAAACAATGGAAAACTTCTCTCGATCATGGATCTTTTCAACCTCCCTACCGCCAATCACAATGGATTGGAATTATTTTATTTGGCAACAATTGCGCTCGTTAGCAACACTAAGAACCCAACTGGCAGCGACTACCCAGCATTTTAGAGAAGGGCTGCATAAGTTAGAACAAAACATTCGCGGCACAAGCCACATAGTGCCCCTGTTGAAACCTGGTAATGCGCAGGTAATTGCCCTTGCTGCAAAGTTAGAGCAAGCAGGCATATTGGTACTCCCCATTCGTTCGCCAACGGTAGCTAGCGGGTCGGAAAGGCTGAGATTTTCGCTCACAGCGGGCATGCCCATAGATAAAGTACAACAATGCCTTGGGCAGATAGAGCGAGCGCTCTAGCAGAGGTGCAAATTTATCCTCGCAAACACAGCGCCTAGTCCAACAACCTTAACAAGAAAGGAAAATCGGCATGACCACGCTCTTCATCACAGGTATCGATACTAATATTGGTAAAACTATAGCTTGTGGCGCATTGGCAAACACTTTACTGAAAAAACAGTTTCGGACGTTTACGCAAAAATGGGTGGAAACCGGCGTATCAAACATAGGTGCCAAAATTTCAGCGGACCTTGCGGAACATCAGCGTATTGCAAACAGCAACTTCAACACGGCGAAAAATTCGGAACATGCGCCCTATCTGTTTCAGCTGCCTGCTTCACCTCACTTAGCAGCAAAGATGGAAAAAACAGAAATAGATTGCGCCTACTTAATACGACAAACGCAAAAACTAGAGGAAAAATGTCAACACTTGCTCATAGAAGGGGCTGGCGGTTTGTGCGTGCCACTTAACAGCAGCACACTGACGATAGATTTAGCTGCAACACTAAACCTGCCCATAGTACTGGTCACTTCTGGCAAACTAGGTTCTATAAACCATACGATTTTGTCTCTAGACTACTGTACCCAGCGCAACTTAGACCTCCGTGCAGTGGTTTATAACGCCTACCCCAACTCGTCTGATGTCATAACCAAAGACACAAGAATGCTGCTTAAGCACAGAGTAGCGCACCTACACCCTAAAACTATTTGGCTGGACATGGAGATTGGGGCAACGGATTTGGCGTTGGACGACATCCAAACTGCGAGATTACTGCGGTAGCAATCGCCTACCACTGGTAAGGTAAAAAATTCAGCAGTTGAATATCGGCTGGGCCTGTTGGGAATGAATTGGCTGTCTCGTGACCCAGCGAAAAAAACAGGCCCAGCGCCAAAACAAAACAAACGTGCCAACAACGTTAATGATTTATCAAGCCCGACTGCCGACCAACTACCCATCAAACTGCCATCAGGCCCTGCAGAAAGCCAGGCATGCACCACCAACCGCAAGCGGCAACAGTTACTGCCGTGGCATCCGAGCATCTGGCACTGGGCAAGCTTCACTAGACCTAAATGGATTAATGTCCAACCCACCCCGACGTTGAAAGCGTCCATTCACGGACAAAAATGTCGGCTGGCATGCGCCCATAATATCGGCGTAGATACGCTCTACTGTTGTTTCATGAAACGCTTGGTGGCACCGATAGGAAATCAAATAGCCAAGTAAACCCGCATGATCTATGGCGTTACCGGTGTAGCTTACAGTGACAGTAGCCCAATCCGGCTGGGCGGTCACTGGGCATAGACTACGAAATAAATGGGTATATAGATGCTCGGTGACCACATGCGAGCCACTGCTCATTTGGCCCAGCAGCTCTGGCGCGCGTTGGTAGTTTGTCACTTGAATGTCCAACCCATCTAAACACTGACCTCGCATAGAGGCCCACTGCCCTGCCAACTCATCTATGGGTATCAGATCAACAACCACGTCGCCAGCAAAGGCGGTGCTTAAATCTTGGTTTAACCGAGCACTCACAATGCCTGCATCGGCAAACTGGGCTTGTGCAAAGCCATTCAGGTACAACTTCATGGATTTGCTCTCAACAATATTTGTCGTTGCGCAATCAACCTCTATCTTCAGGCCAGCCACTACGGGCTTACCCTTGGTGTCGAGCCAAGAAAATTCATAGCCCGTCCACAAATCTTTGCCGAGGTGGGCCAATTCTGACTCTGAGCCTGTATCTAGGCCAACTGCCTTACGACCTTCTGCTCGTGGCATGGGGTGCAGTAATTCAACCGAATAACCCTCGGCATAGTCGCCGGACAAACCTAATGGCCCTGTGCTCAATGACTTTTCTTCGTCTTGGCTCACGCAAAAAATCTCAATTGGTGGAAAGGCGCATAGGATAGCCTTTGCATCTAGATCTCAACAACTTAAAACCAACGAAATGCGAGGTAAAAAACGAACACAAAACAACCCACAATTCAGGGTGCAGCGAGGTTATTAAACATTTAGTCTTTGCCGTCTCGCTTACGGGACTTTTATGCTAGATACAATTAATGTCATAACTACGCGCTTCGCCGACCTCGCATGGGGGCCGTGGCTTCTTTGGTTGTTACTTGGGGGCGGTTTTTACTTCCTGGTTTTATCCCGGTTCACACCGTTTCGCTACCTTCGACACGCCTTCGATCTTATTCGCGGTAAATACGACAACCCCAATGATCCGGGTCATATCAATCACTTCAGCGCACTGTCCGCGGCATTAGCCGGCACCATTGGCATGGGCAACATTGCGGGCGTGGCGCTGGCCATCCAAATTGGTGGCCCCGGTGCTATTTTCTGGATGTGGATGACCGCAATACTGGGGATCGCAACAAAGTTCTTCACCTGCTCCCTAGCCGTTATGTATAGGGGCAAGGACGATGCTGGCGAGCTACAGGGCGGTCCCATGTACGTGATTCGCGAAGGCCTGCCAAAGCGCATGCACTTCCTCGCCTACTTCTTTGCCATTGTGGCTATGATCGGCTGCTTACCTGTGCTGCAAAGCAATCAGCTTATTCAAATTATTCGCGACCTCATTT
>CAJXUL010000119.1 GCA_913060615.1 uncultured Gammaproteobacteria bacterium
GTGTATAAGAGACAGTGACTGGTCAACTCGATAGTGACGCGATTATAAACATTAGACCAATTGGGGTGATGGTCGGCTTTCTCCGCGAGCAAAGCGACTTGGGTCATGAACGCGAACGCGTTAGAAAAATCGGTGAAGACAAAGTCTCTAGACAATTTATTGTTGCTGCATGCCCAGCCAAGCACAGATAATTGCTCTACTGTCATTGCCTGCATCCTTACTAACCTTGAGGTAGCACCTCAGGGTTTTGAGAGAAAATTGGTGGAGCCAGGGAGGATCGAACTCCCGACCTCTTGAATGCCATTCAAGCGCTCTCCCAGCTGAGCTATGGCCCCGAAACAGCGCGCAATGGTAGGTAGCTAATGCCCACCTGTCAAACGCCTATTCCGTTAATTGCATTAATCTTGCCTAAATTGCAATTTCTGGTATTCCTTATCAAGCCGTTTACGCTCTTTTCCGGAAACGGCAAAGACTTCCAGTGCATCACGCAGACGCCCAAGACTTAGAGGTGCACCTAGAAATACCAATGAGTCGAACAGTGGCAGTGAAACACTGCGCCCGCTCACTGCAATGAATAGAGGGAAAAGAAAATCTCTCACCTTCATGTCACAAGCGACGGCCAACGCTTGGATCAAAGTGTAAATCTCTTCTCGTTGCCAGCTACGCATTTCTTCAAACGCCGCCAGGGTATGGTAAATCACTCTAACCACTTGCTCTCGCTGCAATGATTTATGCTGAAAATCTTCTTCAACTAATACCCGCCGCTCGCCTATCAGGTAGTCAACCATTGGCACTAAATCAGACAAGCGCTCTGCCCTTTCTTGAACCATTGGCACCAATTGCTTTAAGCGTTCCGGGTTGAGCATCCACTCGCCCACACGTTGAGCGTAGTCGTCTGTGGATAGTGCCCTTAGATACTGGCCGTTGATCCATTTAAGTTTGGTCTGATCGAAAATTGGACCGCCGGTTGAAATGCGATCAACATCGAACGCGTCGACCATAGCTTGGCGAGTAAAAATTTCTTCCTCACCGGGCATTGACCAACCCATAAGGGACAAATAATTCAAAAGCGCTTCGGGTAGATAACCCATGTCTCGATAGTAAGTAACGCTTGTGGGGTTTTTTCGTTTCGAAAGTTTGCTTTGATCGGGGTTGCGCAATAAAGGCAGGTGGACCATTTCGGGCGCATTCCAACCAAAATACTGGTACAGCAAAATATGCTTTGGAACTGAGTTAAGCCACTCTTCGCCACGCAGAATATGGGTAATTTCCATGAGGTGATCGTCGACCACAACAGCCAGGTGATAGGTAGGCATGCCGTCCGCTTTAACCAGAACTTGCATATCAACCTGGGTAAATGGAATAGATATTTCACCGCGCAGACGATCCGTGAATGTACACTGCCCTTCACTAGGCACCTTCATTCTAACAACGTGTTCTTCCCCTGCTGCTAGGCGCGATGCCACCTCCGCGGCGGTTAGGTTTGCACAAAGACCATCGTAGCGTGTGGTTTCTTTATTAACTTGCTGCTGCGACCGAACTTCGTCCAACCGCTCTTTACTACAAAAACAGTGAAATGCGTGCTGATCATCCAAGAGTTTTTGCACATACTCTTGATAAATCGCTTTACGTTCGCTTTGCCGATATGGGCCATGCGGGCCGCCCTTGTCAGGACCTTCGTCCCAATCAAGTCCAAGCCATTCAAGAGATTCAAATATCGACAGCTCAGACTCAGCAGTACTACGAGCCTGATCGGTATCTTCAATACGGAGAATGAATTCGCCGCCTTCATGACGAGCAAATGCCCAGTTAAAAAGCGCCATGTAGGCCGTGCCTACATGGGGGTCCCCGGTGGGGGATGGCGCTATTCGGGTGCGTACTTTTTGCGTAGTCAAATGCCTAAAAGCCCATCTTCACAACGTCTTCAGGAATCAGCGGGTAGGCAATTCCTGCTAACGATTGAGTTACTCTAACCACTTGGCAGGCGTAGCCAAATTCGTTGTCGTACCAAACATAGAGGACGACGCGATTGTCTTTTACAATGATGGCTTCGCCATCAACGATGCAAGCATGACGATTACCTACCATGTCTGAAGACACAACATCTGGTGATGTAGTGAAATCAATCTGACGTTGTAACGAGCTATGCAGCGCGGCGTTACGCAAAAAATCTTTCACTTCTTCCTCAGTGGTTTCGCGGCTCAACGTCAGGTTAAGGATGGCTAACGAAACATTTGGAGTTGGCACACGAATGGCGTTACCGGTCAGCTTGCCTTCCAACTCTGGCAGCAATTTCACTACCGCAGATGAGGCGCCTGTTTCGGTGATTACCATATTCAAAGGAGCGCCACGTCCGCGACGATTTGATTTGTGATAGTTGTCGATTAAATTTTGGTCGTTGGTATAAGAGTGTACTGTCTCCATATGACCATTAACGATCTCAAAATTATCGTTCATAGCCTTGAGTACTGGCACGATGGCGTTTGTTGTACAGCTACCTGCAGCCAGAACGTGGTCTTCGTCGGTGATGTCCCGTGTATTAAGACCAGAAACAATATTTTTTACTGAGCCCTTACCTGGCGCGGTTAACACAACCCGCTTGGTTCCTTTAGATTTCAGATGCTGGGACAAGCCTTCTTTGTCTCTCCAAACGCCGGTGTTATCAATAATGATGGCGTCATCAATACCGTACTCTGTGTAATCAATTTTTGCAGGATCAGACGCGTAGATAACGCGAATAACGTTGCCGTTGGCAATAATGCACTCGTTTTCTTCGTCAACACGAATGGTGCCTTTAAAACTGCCATGAATTGAATCACGGCGTAATAAACTGGCGCGTCGAACGATGTCATCGTCGCTGCCCTTACGCACCACAATGGCTCGTAGGCGTAGTTGTCCACCGCCGCCGGTTTTCTCAATGAGCAATCTGGCTAGCAAGCGGCCGATACGACCAAAGCCGTAAAGTACAATATCCTGGGGCTTTTCTATCGGCGGTGCTGTGACACCAATCACCGAGGCACATTCACGAATGACAAAATCTTCAGCGCTAATTGCCTCAGACTCCGCCATGAACTTAGTCGCCAACTTGCCAAGATCAACGTGGCATGGACCCATATCTAATTTAGAAATGGCTTCAAGGACGGGGTAGGTTTCAAATTCTGAAAGTTCGTTTTGTTCAACCTGGCGAACATAACGGTGGGCTTTCATTAACTGAGTTACGCTTTGGTTGTGCATAGCACGCCCATAACAATAAACCACGACGTTATTACGGTATAACCGACCGATCATAGGGATCATCCCCTCGGCTAGGGCTTCTCGTTCTTTCCAGTCGGGAAAATAGTCATCTAGGCTGGGTAAACTCACGTTGTCTCCTTCTCATCCAAACAATATTTAGCGTTCAGCGGCCAGAGAGCCGCAAATAAAACTGAGGGTTATGTCGAAATACACAAACTAACTTAGCTGCAAAAGCTCTTTACAAAGAATTTCACAAATAGAGTCGAGGGTATCAAAGGGGTCATAGCTGTATCTCGGTCACAGCCCTAACGCCAGACCAGATTAGTTTCCGCCTCTTTAACACCCTAAGTTTTTAGGATATTTCCGATTTCACTCTCAGAGCGGCGGCAGTTTATCACCAGAATTGCCGGGATTATAGAATCCCGACAGCATTAGTTATCAATAGTTATCGATAACGCTGATTTAGGGCCTCCAGGGTGTCGCTCCCTGGACATAAATCAGCTTCCGTCAGCTCATTTAAAGGTTGGCTGACCGTGTCCATGATGTCGTGACATTCAACGGCATTTGGATCTACATAGAGCAAGCCCGTTACGACCTCGCCTTTTTCTTGCATGCGCTGCACATAATTTAGAGCACCTACCCGATCATATGGATCGTAATCGGCGTCTACCTTATACAACTGCAGAGTAGAACCATCTGGCATAGCCACATCTTCTCGGCTGCCCTCAGCATAGTCTGCTGTGACTTCCTTGTGAGCCATAATTAGGTCTGCGTCCATGACGTTGTGGATATGATCACGAACAAACTCATAGCTCTTGGTAGAACCAGAATGATTGTTAAAGGCTACACAGGGCGAAATAACATCGATAAAGGCCATGCCTTTATGCATAAGTGCCGCTTTAATAAGTGGCACTAACTGTTTTTTGTCGCCGGAAAAACTACGCGCAACAAAGCTAGCACCAATCTGCAATGCGCTGCTGACCAAATCAATGGGTTCGTAAAGATTGGGCACGCCCTTTTTGCTGGTTGAACCCTTGTCGTTAGTTGCCGAGAACTGGCCTTTGGTTAAACCATAGGTGCCGTTGTTATCGACCAAGTACAGCATGTTTATGCGGCGGCGAACGATATGGGCAAATTGACCGAAACCAATTGACGCGCTATCGCCGTCTCCAGATACGCCAACACCGATGAGATCACGGTTAGCCAAATTTGAGCCGGTCATAACACTAGGCATGCGGCCGTGCACAGAGTTAAAGCCGTGGCTCTTGTTGAGAAAGTAGCTTGGCGTTTTCGAGGAACAACCAATACCAGATACTTTCGCAAATCTATGTGGCGGTAGCGACAGTTCAGCACAGGCCTGAACAATGGCAGCGCTCACCGAGTCGTGGCCACAGCCAGCACAGAGCGTAGAAACTGAGCCTTCATAATCTCGGCGTGTCAGGCCTATTTCGTTAACGGGTAGTTTTGGGTGATGAACCTTGGGTTTAGCGACAAATGTCATGATTGCACCTCTGTCACTCGGGACAATTTATTCTCAATATAGTAATCGGATATTTGATCGGTAATGGTATCTGCCGATATAGATAGACCTGCGTAATACAGCACTGAAATCAACTTACTTGGATTTGTTTGCAGTTCATTGATCAACAATGTGCGCATTTGACCATCACGATTTTGCTCGGCAACAAAGATTAAATCGTGAGAGGCAATAAATTGCTCTACTTCTTCACCAAACGGAAACGCCCTAACCCTACAAGTGTCCATGTGGATACCATTCTGGGTTAAGTTATCTAATGCCTCTGGCATCGGTAATGCGGTGGTACCGTAGTACAAGACCCCTACTGACTGGCTCTTATCAACAATCTGGGCCGCTGGGACCAAGGTTCGAGCGGTTTGCCACTTCTTCTGCAAACGCTCCATATTGCGTTGGTAGACCTCACCCGACTCGGTATACACCGCGAATTCATCGCGTGACGTGCCGCGAGTAAAGAACGCGCCCTTTTCAGGGTGCGTGCCTGGATAGGTTCGATAACCAATGCCGTCGCCGTCCACATCCAAATAGCGACCAAAGATTTCAACCTCATCTAAGTCTTTAGCGGATAAAACCTTACCGCGGTCGTAACGACGGCTGTCGTCCCACTCAAAGGGTTCGCTTAGATTGTCATTCATACCCAATTCTAAATCGCTGAGTACCATAATCGGTGTCTGCAGGCGGTCAGCTAGATCTAAGGCTTTAGCTGCAAAGTCGAAGCACTCTTTGGGCGTAGATGGGAATAATAAAGGGTGCTTTGTATCGCCGTGGGATGCGTAAGCCGCGCCAATTAAGTCCCCTTGCTGAGTACGCGTGGGCATACCTGTTGACGGACCAGATCTTTGAATGTCCCAGATAACCGCGGGAATTTCAGCAAAATAGGCCAAACCCAGAAATTCAGACATTAGCGATATGCCAGGACCACTGGTTGCGGTAAAGGAGCGCGCGCCATTCCAAGCCGCGCCAATAACCACGCCAATAGCAGCTAACTCGTCTTCTACCTGTAAAAAGGCAAATTTTTTCTGACCTGTTTCTTTATCAATGCGCAGCACATTACTGTGATTTTCAAAGCTTTCGGCAACTGAGGTAGAGGGCGTTATTGGGTACCAGGCGCAGACTGTGGCGCCACCATAGACACTGCCTAAACCAGCAGCGTCATTACCATCAATCATAATGCGCTCACCTACCGCCTCAGAACGTCTGACCTGTAGAGGTAGCGGCGCATTGAGATAGTTCAGCGCGTAATCTCGACCTAGTTCCAGCGAACGGATATTTGGCTGTATCAGCGCATCCTTGCCCTTGTACTGGGTTGAAACCATGCCTGTGATGACATCAAATTCAATATTCAGCAGCCCAGCAAGCGCACCCAAGTAAGCAATGTTTTTGAACAAGCTGCGCTGCTTCGGGTCTGTAAATTCCGGCAGCATCATGGAAGAGATGGGAATGGCTATTTCATGAATATCATCGCGCTTGAGCGCTTTCGCTAGCGGCTTAGAGTTATCATAAAGTAAGTATCCACCTGGCGAGATGCTGGCAACGTCTTCAACCAACGTTTCTGCATTCATCGCTACCATGATATCTACGCCTTCGCGGCGACCTAAGTAGCCTTTCTCGCTGACTCTTACTTCAAACCAAGTCGGCAAGCCTTGTATATTGGAGGGAAAGATATTTCTTGTAGCAACCGGAATACCCATACGAAAAAGCGCCTTGGCAAACATGCCGTTGGCGCTAGCCGAACCAGAGCCATTAACGTTGGCAAAGCGGATAACAAAATCGTTGTACTTTATACTCATTCTGCGTATGACCCCAATTGAGGGATATGCACAATTGAACGTTGCATATCCCAAGCATTAGTTGGGCAACGTTCAGCGCACAAGCCACAATGCAAACAAACGTCTTCGTCCTTCACCATGACCCGAGTTGTTGGGAGTACATTTGACACGTAAATATCTTGATCTACGTTATCCGCCGGTGCTGTTAATTGCTGACGCAACGACTCTTCTTCTTCGTTGGCCACAAAAGAAATACAATCCATGGGGCAAATATCTACACAAGCGTCGCACTCAATGCACAAATTCTCGGTAAACACCGTTTGCACATCGCAGTTTAGACAGCGCTGGGCTTCCTTTGACGCTAACACTTGGTCAAAACCTAACTCGACTTCGACGCGAATATTCGTTAGCGCAGACTTCTTTTCAACTAGGGGCACTATATGACGGCGAGCATCATCGTGCTCAGCGTCATATGCCCATTCATGCATGCCCATCTTTGTGGAAATTAGATTCACACCCTCTGGAGGTCGATCGGTAATGAGATCCTGACCTTGGCAAAACAGGTGAATACTGATTGCCGCACGGTGCGCATGAGCTGAAGCCCAAATAATATTTTCAGGCCCAAAGGCGCTATCGCCACCAAAAAATACTTTTGGATTGGTTGTTTGTAGAGTGACTTCGTTTAACGTTGGGCAATCCCACTTATCAAACTCAATGCCCAAGTCTCTTTCTATCCAAGGGCAATGATTATCCTGACCGATGGCCATGAGCACGTGATCGGCTTCTATAAACACATCGGGTTCGCCACTGGGTTCATACCTGAGACGGCCATCTTCGCCTTTCACTGGGGTGACGCACTCAAAAATTATGCCTTGTAGTTTGCCATCTTTATGGACAAATTCTTTCGGCGGACGGTTGTTAATAATAGGTATGCCTTCGCGCATGGCATCGTCTTTTTCCCACTCCGAAGCCTTCATTACTTCGAATGCAGAACGTACGACAACACTGACCGACTCGGCGCCCATACGTAGAGAGGTACGACAGCAGTCCATTGCTGTATTACCGCCACCCATAACAATGACCTTGCCCTTCATTTCGGTAATATGGCCAAAGGCTACGCTGGACAACCAATCAATACCGATGTGGATGTGCTTATCCACTGCCTCACGTCCTTTGAGCTCTAGGTCACGACCTCGCGGCGCGCCAGTGCCAACAAAATAGGCATCGAAATTCATGTCCATCATGGCTTTCATGCTGGTAATTTCTTGGCCAAAGTGACAATGCACCCCCATATCTAGAATGCGATCTACTTCTTCATCGAGCACTTCTTCGGGCAGTCTGAATGCAGGGATTTGGCTGCGCATGAAGCCGCCGCCCTTCTCATCCTGTTCAAACAAATGCACCTCATAACCCAATGGCAGAAGGTCTCGGGCGACTGCTAACGAGGCTGGCCCTGCGCCAATAAGCGCAACCCTTTTGCCATTTTTCTCGCTAGGCACATGCGGCATAAAGGCGGTTACGTCACCCTTATTATCTGCGGCGACCCGTTTCAAACGACAAATGGCTACTGGCGTTTCTTCAGTTCTTACTCTGCGGCACGCAGGCTCACAGGGGCGGTCACAAGTTCGCCCTAAAACTCCGGGAAAGACATTAGAATCCCAGTTCAGCATATACGCCTCGGTATAGCGCTCTTGTGCAATTAAACGTATGTATTCTGGTACTGGTGTATGCGCCGGACACGCCCACTGACAATCCACTACTTTATGAAAGTAGTTCGGATCAAAAATATTGGTTGGTTCCATAAACTCCCTGTCGCCCCATTACTGCCAAGCAAGGTAATACGCCAAGCTATGCTAGATCTGCCTCCCACGGCTATTAATTCAAACACCACGCCTTACGGCTTAATAAGTGCTGAATTGCGTGTCATCTTCCTTATGAATGGAATTTAGATGACCAATGAACTTTAGCCTAGGGATAATGGGAACGCCAGCACCTAATACCACCTCAGTCAGGCCAAGCCTAAATGGAAAAATTGCGGCTTTTTTCATGTTCTTGAGCATCAAAACTTTAACCAGCGGAGGAAGCAGGTAGAATGGCGGTCCGCTGTTACCTCTGCGATGTTGTAAAGACTAACGGCGGCATAACAAGGCCGTGAGAAGAAGGCGAAAGCCTATACTGAACACGAGGCAGCATTTCCAACGTGTGCGCCGACTCAGCAGTTATTTACATATTGAGAGCAGGCCTTAGAACAATGATACAGCAGCGCAAATTCATTTTGCGATGCCCCAGCGTGTGCGGCAATAAAACCTATTGCGCAGCAACGTATACAAAAATAAACAATATGGATTTTTAGCATTGCGCCAATTGATTCTTAACTCGACATCAGCAGCACTCATCCCCGCCAAAGACGGCGACAATTTGAGTTGGAACGGCCTCAGCGGCTCTGCAGAAATTCTCGCTGTAACAGAGCTTGCCCAGGCTCACGACAATCTTATAGTCGTGATCACAGCAGACTCTTCAGCGACAGAGCGCTGGACCAGTGGCATCAACTTCTTTGCAGGCAATGCCGGCGACGACGCTGACAATCTAGACGTTTTGCGATTCCCAGATTGGGAGACCTTGCCCTACGATTTGTTTTCACCCCATCAGGATATTATTTCCGAGCCCACGAGACAGGCAGAAATCTCGTATG
>CAJXUL010000120.1 GCA_913060615.1 uncultured Gammaproteobacteria bacterium
TAGGAGTCCGTCTCGTGGGCTCGGAGATGTGTATAAGAGACAGATTACATCTCTTGCGTCAGCATTCAGTACCGTTCGGAACTTGTTTACAGTTCTTAGTACGTCGAATATCAATCATAACATTCCGGTAATTTTTCTCTGGCTGAGCTTCTGGAATGTGTGAAAATATATAACCTTTTTAGGGGATAAACTTTGACAATCCGACGGGTCGTATCTGCATCAGCGCATACTGATAATTTGCGAGTTAGTAAACGTCAAAGCCCACGGAAAGGATCAAGGTTGGTACCAAATTGGTGATGACCAAGCGCGTTCTTGATGGGTCATGGGCAGATCTGGATTTGGTTTAATCCCGAGCCTAATTGCATCCCATGTAGACCACCTGCAACTGGGATTTTCTAAAACCCTAGCGTAGTAAAATGTTTGTTGATTTGATTTAAAATTTGGATCCGTCCATGTTGCTTTCAGGCTGACTGCGCCTTTGTCACGGGTCGTGCTGCAATCCGCAAGGTTTACTGTCGCTCCGTTGTTTGCGCAGCGGTGAGAGTTGGGATCTGGTTTAATTCCGTCAGAGCAGACGACGTCAAACACGGCTTCCTTGCTTTCGCCGCCCTCAACCCATCCCTTGATGATCTGCGCCCTTTGCAGCCAACCTCCGTTAGGGTCTCTGGAAGCCCAAATGAAAAATCTTTGAGGAGCTTCGCTGAGGCCATTTAAAACACCGCCCATGGGAACTCCTTTAGAGTATCCAATAGCAACGGGATCTTCGGACTCTGCTATGTTTTCAGGCAGGTCATTGCCAGCGAAAAAACGTACTCGAATCCGAGGGCCTGATGTCGCAAATGTCTCGCGTCGACGCATAGAATCAAATAAAGATGCTCTAGTGTTTTCTTCCGACCATACTCCTGCGAGACCGCCCGTACCGTGAGTTGCACCCCTTGGTGTATTGAAGTTATCCCAAGATTTATTAGGCTGCTTATAATCTGGATAAGCGGAGCCTCTCGATGTAGGAGTGTTTACTCTACTGGTAAAGTACTCATTTTCTTCAAAAGGTGCAGCGGAAAGGTGCGTGTCGCTCGCACCAATCGCCCCCATTTTATACGGATTAAAACCCTGAGCTTCTTGCATTTCAAGACCGGTCAATAGGGCGTCTCGATAATAACCACCCTTAAAAACCGATATTGGCTCACTGTTTGTTATTCGATTTAAATAATATTGAACGATTTGAAAGTTAGCCCATTCATCATTAGGAGAGAGAAGGGGGTGTGTTTCTGATGTTCCTTTTTGTTGGCTAATCTCGGCAATAGGCTCATTACGCATCCGCTGCTCAGCATAAGCCCGTGTGATTGGTCCGCCATTGAAGGTTTTTGTTTGGAAAGCGAGACCGTCACTTTGATTCATATTGTGTGGTATCGCAATAGAGTCGATGCCCTCTGCCCTTAGCGCATCGAGCCAGTTCCATAGATCCTCAGGATTCATTGAGTCTCCGGAGCTAAACGGTCTATCCGGAACCTCACTCCCTTTAAACATTACGTTTCTGTGGAGGTGCCTAGAACCAGGCGTGGGTGTATATTCGTAGCCTATGAAAGTCGTAAAGTTACCTGGATCGTTATGCTGTTCGGCAGCGTCGATGATTTTTTGCCACGCGTATTTCCAAACTTCGGGGCCCATAAACTCTGCTTTTTCATCTTCTAAAGTCTGCCACTTTTTTATTTGCGACATAAACGTTCCCCAGTAGTTTTCCCCTGATTTAGGAATTAAACCGCTTGCTTCAGGGTGTCCGTAGTGGGGTGCTTGGGGGTCTATTTGCGCCGCGAGAATGCCGAGGAATTTAGCGTGGTCACTCACCATGAGAAAATCTAATGGTGGGCCGCTTAATCGAATGCTTATTCCCGAAGGGTGTTTTATCGGGTGGCCTTTGCCATATAAATAGGCGTCGTTTGGCGAAGTTCTAACATTTCCTAAAAAAGCATCAAACGAATACAAAGTATGAATATGAGTGTCGCCGAAATATGCACTGCGTTCAGGAGCTTTTCCATACACGCTCAGAGAGAGACTTGTCATGATAATCAATGCCAGTGTCGTTAAATCCGCAATTCTCAGCTTCCATAGCTTTTGCATTAAGAACCTCTCTCTAAACTTAATTAGCTTTTTGTCGTGGATTTAAGAATGTACATTCCGCGCTTAAAAAGAAAGAACTAAATTCTTTTTATATTCGCTTTATAATCCGCTCTGCGAGCCTTGTTTCCAAGTGATGCTGCACTGTGTTTAAAATCCTTGTGTCGGTCACAATCGCTTTTGACGGATATAGGCTAAAATCATATCCCTCAGAGTCAAAACCACATTAATAGAATCAGTGTCCGCGGCAGTGTCTGCAAAAAGATTATCCAAAGTACCCATAACTATTTTAGATATCATCATTCCCTGTACTCGTGAGATCGCAGAGTCGTCTATTTCGCGTCTATTGACTAGAAAGTCAGTCAATCTATCTCCCATGTAAGCCGCATGGTGTTCCTTAACGCTCAAGGCTGTTTTGTCTGTAATTGAAAAATCTATGAATGCTCGCCTAATTTTTGTGTGAGTTCTCATATGTTCCGCGGTGCGAATGATATACCTATAGAGTATATCATCGGTTGTTAGTCTGGACGCGTGAACCTCAGATAGCCGATCAAGCCCTCTCTCGTTTGAGTAGTATTGACGTAATTGCAGGACGCAGAGTATGGATTTTTTGTCTGGAAATCTTTGATATATCGAGCCTACCGAGCAGTTAGCGGTCGCAGCGATCTGTTCGATTCTAGTTTTTTCATAACCTCTAGAATTGAAGCTTTGTTTTGCTGAGTCCAAAACCACTTCCGATCTAGCTCTAGCCCGGCTTTGTTTCGTATCGACGAGCCATCCGCACTCCACTGCTTTATTCCACCAAGCGATCTCGTTTTCCATAATTTGTAGGCTCAATCTTTTTATTAGGTTTAGTTTACAAGTGCTCTCCTAAAGTTGTGAAGGGCATTATGAACTAAAAGTTATTAACTTTTGTCTGCTCAAATATGTGTATCCCTAGGAGATAAATCGCGTGGTAGCAGCGGCCCGTCTCCGTCGGCTAACATTTTAAGTTTTCCCCCAATCAACAATAAAGAACATAGTTCTTTATTGTTGATTGGGGAACAAATACGTGTTACTTACAAGTGTAATGAAAATAAATCGGGGTTCCTTATGAAGTCTATTTTTATGATTTTTTCCACTTTTTTGCTATTTTTTGCGTCTTCAGGTGGCCAAACAAACGTAATTGAAGAAGTTTTGGTAACTGCTCAAAAACGTGAAGAAGGGGTGCAAGAGGTTCCTCTTGCGGTGTCGGCTTATACCGGGAGTTATTTGGACGATAGGCAAATCACTAACTTAGTTGAATTGACGAAATTTTCTCCATCTTTTCGGTTTCAGCAGGGTGGTACGCTAAGAAATTCTAGTGTTGCTATTAGGGGCATTGGTTCTAGCGGTCAAAATGCTGGTATTGATGGATCAGTTGGGCTTTACCTCGATGGTGTTTATATCCCTCGCCAAGCCGGTTTGGTCGGATCTCTTTCGGATGTTTCTACAATTGAGATTCTAAAAGGCCCACAGGGTACTTTGTTTGGTGCTAATACGCCCGCAGGTCTTGTTAATGTAAATACCGCTGACCCTACTCAGGATTTTGAAGGCAAAGTGCAGTTTGGTCTTGGTAACTATGGTGAGCAGCAAGCCTCAGGATATATATCAGGTGGACTGAGCGACGATATGGCCGCACGAATTGCGTTTTGGCAGAAGAGTAACGACGGCACGACTAAATTAAAGACCGGCGGTAGTAGCAATTCTCGTGAAGAATGGGGCTTTAGGGTTAAGAGTATCTGGACACCTTCGGATAATACCGAAGTCGAATTTGCAGCTGATTATTCTGATATTTTTGCGAATTGCTGCGTCGGCGAGTGGGTAGATATTTCCGATGAAGCGCTTGCTACTTTTGACCGTATGGCGACTGGTTTGCTTTTGGATAGGGCTTTAATTTTTCCTAGTCGAGAGAGCGACGGATATTTGGGTCGTGGCGAAAAGCTAGATCACGTTTCCTATTCCCAAAATCAGGCCTTGGATGACATACAGCATATGGGCGTTTCTCTAGGTGTTAGCCATGGACTGTCGACCGGACATGAGTTGACGGTAGTGGCCTCTCATAGAGATTGGGACTCTAATCAAGTTCAGGATATGGATTCGGTGGGTCTTGATGTATCTGTTTTCCCGAATCAGTTTGAAACACATAAAACAACGTCATTGGAAATTAATTTTAGTTCGCCCTCCGGCGAAAGGTTCGAATATCTTCTAGGAGTTTTCTACTATGAGGACGATGGATTTTTCTGGCAACGATCTGATCTAGTTGCGCCTGGCTGTGCTTTCACCCGCAATACGCAGGGTCGAGTGGACAGAGGTGCCCTCGAAGATACTATCGACGATCGGCAGCAGTGTGGTGGATCTGCTAGATCAGATCAGTGGGATCAGACCCACGAAAGTCTTGCGGCTTATGCTCAGTTTGGGTACGACCTGACAGAGCAATGGAGCGTTACCTTCGGTGCCCGTATTACGGAAGATGAGAAATCGGTTGATAAAAGAGTTCGGCTGTTCGACCCGTTGACAGAATCAAATTACACTACATTAGGTCTAAATTGCCCACTCTGCTCTTTCGCCGAGGGCAACCCCACTGCGAATAACTTAGGTCTATTTTTTGGTACCCAAGCTTTTCAAGACTCGATAGATAATTCTCAAGCTACATTTTCGGCAAGTACGCAATACAAATTACAGGATGTTGGCGCTTCCGACGACGTGATGTTTTACGCAAGATATGCCACCGGTTACAAGGCTCCAGGCATAAATGCTAGACCTATTCGCTTTCCCACGATACCCACGAACTATAACGAAGAAACGTCTACTAATATGGAGTTCGGCGTGAAGACCACATGGCTAGATAAGCGGTTACTCGCCAACGCCACGATCTTCCAAAATAATTTTGAAGATTTACAGCAGATTGCAGCCAATCCGAGCACTGATCCTTCTGGAGCCACAGGCACATTTGTTCAAAATGCGGGAGAGTTAGACCATTCAGGTATTGAGTTAGAGTACATTTTTCAACCCACTGCAAATCTGAGCCTTTCAGGAGCGTTTACCTATTTAGATTCCGAATATAAAGAGTTTCGACGATCTCCATGCCCGAGCATTGGTGATGTACCCAAGGACGCGGATGTGACGACACTTTGCGATTTTACCGGCTTGGAAAAAGATCAGACCCCGAAGATACGAACAAATCACACTATTCGTTACAGCGCACCCAGCATGCGAAAGAGTATTGATTGGTTTGTACAGGGTTCTTGGATTTATGAAGATGAATACTTTCTATCCAGTGATTTGGATGCTAGAGGACTCGTAGATGCTTTTTCACTTTTTGACGCGGCAGCCGGTTTAGAAGCTGTAGATGGGCGATGGGATTTGACGTTCTACGTCAGAAACCTCACCGACGAAATTTATGGCACGGGCTTAATTAACGGTGCAGTACCTGGCAATTTCGGTAATAGAGGCTCTAAAGTTTTGAGAATCGGTGAGCCAAGAACCTTTGGCGTAAGATTCACTGCTAATTTTGAATAGGGCTTTTTTATATTGAGAGTGGTGGGTCCGTCAGCTGGGTGCAGTTTGGCGGCAGCTAACGGTTTCCCAGTAGGTAATAGATATGTTTAATTTAATAGTCCTGAAGCCTACCTATTATTTTAAGGTAGGGATTTTTTTTTCACTCCTATTGTGTCTATTTAGCTGCGATTTAAGTGATTCTCAGCCGAGTGTAGATTCTCTGAAGACGGCACCTTCGGATAGACCAGATTACCTGTCTACTGCTTTACGTGCAGATGTAGAAAAACTGAAGCTTGACGCACGTCAATTACCCACCCATAAAGAAAATTTTGTTCTAAGATCTAGACTACTTAGCAAGTGGGTAGATGCCCGGGCCCTTGCTGGATTACCTGGTTCTCCTTTCGCGATCGGCTCTCACCTTAATACAGACTTACCGTTAGAGAGTATTCCCAGGGCAAATTTTCTTTTAATAGACGAGTTGATTAGCGAATACGCCTTTCGAGACGAATATCCCAATGCTTTTGGTATTTTAGTAGCGGATAGTTTGGGTCCCTTCGAAGCAGATTCTTTTGCATCGATTCGGCAAACTTGGCACGTAGGCGATAAGAGTGTGTCAGCGGGCGGTGGATTTTGGATTGCGAGGCACTTTGCGGCACTATTTGGTGAATTTCAAACAGATGATCCAAGCGGAGAGGGCTACATTACGATTGAGAGTTCTAACAAATTAGCTAGGTTTTCTGCGAAGCAGATATTGGTCCGAGGCCCTCACGGAGGATTTCGTGCACCGGAGCCGGCTCTGGCCTTCGAATTGATGGAAGGAGAATTGGTTCAAGGTGATACGGTTACGATTACTTATGGAAACCAAAACTACGCGGGTGTTGGTCTAAAAATCACACCCATTGCCGGAGAGAATATACCACTACCAGTTTACGTTGCTTTTAGCGAGGCTCAAGCATGGATGATGTTGCCTATTTTGCCCATCGAAGTTCGGGGGTCTGAAACTTCTGGGGTGCGAGGTTTCGCACCTAGCATTGTCGACGAAGGCGAAGTATTTGAAGTGTCTGTTCGAGCTGAAGACAGCTTTTATAATCGAGCCGACAGTGGTGTTCCAAAATTCTCCATCTATGACGGCGATCGTGTTGTGGCGGAAACAGAAGAGAATGGTTCCTCCATACAAACGTTTAATCTCTCTTTTAGCGAATCTGGCCCTAAGTGGTTAAGAATAGTTTCTCAGGATGGGCTCATAGAAGGGCGTTTTAATCCAATTTTAGTTAAGGTAAACCCGTCACATAGAATTTATTGGGGCGACACTCATGGCCACTCCGGTTATGCCGAGGGTATTGGCAACATGGATTATTTTATGAGGTTCGCCAGAGATGATGCACGACTAGATTATGTAACCCTATCTGAACATGATATTTGGTTGGATGAGGAAGAATGGAGGTCTTTGCGTGATACTGTTATCGCATTCGATAGCCTAGGAAAGTTCATACCATTCCTAGGTTACGAGTGGACTTCTCCAGCAAAGAGAGGAGGGCACCATAATATTCTTTATCGCACCGCTAAAAATCGCGATAGGGTATCTGCCTTAGAGTATGCAACTCTGTCTGAACTATATTTAGAGCTCCGTAAACGTAATTCAGAAAACGACGTGTTGATTATTCCTCACGCGCACAACCCGGGTGATTCGCGTTTATCAGATCCTAGATTAGAAAGATTAATAGAAATTATGTCGATGCATGGAACGCATCAGTGGTTCGCAAACAATTATTTGTCGAATGGGCATCAGGTAGGTTTTGTCGCGGCATCTGATGATCACCATTCTCGCCCGGGATATTCGTCGCCATTGAGAAAAACCCTTGCTCAGAGAGGCGGGTTATCTGCCGTTTACGCAGCTGATAGTTCGAGAGATACAATCTTTGATGCGCTGAGGAACAGACAAACTTACGCTTCTAGTTTGGAGCGTATAATTATTGAAATGGAACTAAATGGCACGCCAATGGGTGATCGAGCCAAATTTGCCACTGAGAGAAAAATCAAAGGTCAGGTGATTGGGTCGCATGGCATTGATTCAATAACGCTGTTCAAAAATAATAATCCCATTCGGGTGCTAAACTTCAACGCGGCTAAGTGGACAGAAGCGGCTAAGAAGCAAAAATTAAGAATTACTTTTGTATCCGACTCAACGCCTTTTTATTCGGGTGATGCGCCGCGAGGCTGGCGGCATTGGAAGGGTGTATTAACAGCCTCCGGATTTCGAATAGACGCAATAGATGGCCCGGATTTTGTCAACGCTCGAACTCAATATCTCAATGCAGAAATCGTAAATCAGGTATATAACTTTGCCACGAATACTCGCGGCGACGAAAGTTTCATAGATCTCGAAATAAGCGAGATAAAAGCTGACGCCACACTGCGTCTTGATCTTAAAGATACGCTCGAAACGGGCGCTGCGCCCCCTTTTTTGCGCATGCATACGGTCAATGCTGGCGGGATTTTTGAACTAAAGCTTACCGACCTAGTTTCAGGGATTGCTACAAAAACATTTGTAACAGAGGGTTACGATGACCTTGTGTCGATTGCTCCATTAGCCAGTGACCTTGAAAAAATTCAACCGTTCGAATTCTTAGATATTGATGAACCAATGCATGGAGACCAATATTTTATAGTTGCCAAACAAGTAAATGGCGGGGTGGCGTGGTCGAGCCCTGTCTGGGTAGGTGGGTACGCGTCTCAGTAGTCGAGATAAAACAATTATATGGAAATCTAAAATGTACACACGTAACTGTTTAGCAGTATTGTTTTTTGGAATAGTTGTTGGTTGCGCCGAGCCGAAAGCTACTTCGGTTGATGTCCAGCAGTCGAGCACATTGGGCGAGTCAGGCAAAGAAACAGCCAGCGCTGGTGAGCAAAAGGTAGCAGTGTCTAAACAACCTTTGTATGGCGACGTGCATGTGCATACTAGATTGTCATTTGATGCCTGGATCTTTGGCACCCGTGCCACACCAGATGACGCCTATGAGTTTGCAAAAGGCAAGTTACTTAAACATGCGTCCGGTCTCCCAATGCAACTAAATCGGCCACTAGATTTTCTTGCTGTAACTGATCACGGAACGTTTTTAGGCATGTTAGAAAAAATGAGTGATCCTAATTCTTCCGTTGGGAATCATCCCTTATCTAAATCTTTGCAGAATGCAGTAGATCCAGCTCAGAGAGATAAGGTGTTCCAAGCGATTCTTCCGAGAGAACGTGGTTATATAACCTTCGAAGATGATTTGTTGGATGAAAATATTGTCCGATCTGCTTGGCAAGAAGTTATTGATTCAGCTAATCGCCATAACGACCCTGGAAATTTCACTGCGTTTATCGGCTACGAGTTTACTGCGGGGGGGCGGAAAGGTGAAAATCTACATCGTAATGTTATTTTCAAAGGTGAGAAAGTTCCAGATATTCCGTATACAAGAATAGATGCTCAAAATAACCCAGAAAACCTTTGGGCATGGATGGATAATCAGAGGGTTAGAGGCTGTCTCTTATACACATCTCCGAGCCCACGAGACGGACTCCTATC
>CAJXUL010000121.1 GCA_913060615.1 uncultured Gammaproteobacteria bacterium
CGAGATAGGAGTCCGTCTCGTGGGCTCGGAGATGTGTATAAGAGACAGGTGCGGCCACTTTCTTCAGCCAGAGTTTCAAGAATGGTGCGCATATCTCGTAGGGGCACACGCTCACGTAGAAGGTTTTGCAGAACTCGAACAACAGTGCCTAAGGAAAGTTTTTCAGGAATAAAGTCTTCGATAAGCTTGGGCGAAGTCTCGGCAATTTTGTCGATTAGCTGTTGGCTTACGTCGTAAGTCATCAGCTCGTCAGCATTGTTCTTAATCACTGCGTTCAGGTGAGTCGCAATTACGGTGCTTGAATCTACAACGGTATAGCCTACTGCTTGCGCATACTCGCGTTCTGAGGACTCAATCCATACAGCATCCAAGCCAAAAGCTGGGTCTTTGCCCGCCACGCCTTGTATCTCACTCAATACATTGCCTGGGTTAATAGCCATTTCCTTACCCACGGCAATAGTACCCATGCCACGTACCGAACCATTTAGCACAATATGATAAGAGTCGGGGGCGTTATCTAAATTGTCGCGGATTCTAATCGAAGGCAGTAGAAAGCCCATTTCAGCAGAGAGCTTTTTACGAATACCTTTGAGTCTATTCAATAGTCGACCGCCTGTTTCAGAGTCCACCATAGGGATAAGGCCATAGCCTAGCTCTAAGCTGATAACATCTACCTGACCGGCATCATCCCAATCTAGTTCAAGCAAATTTGGATCAGCGGGAGCGGCATTCGCATCCGGGCCTTCCATAGTAGTCTCGGGAAAGTCTCGCGCCATTTTTTCTTGCTGATGAATGTAGTAGCCCAGTCCCAGTGATCCGACACCTAAAGACAAGAACACCAAATTTGGCATGCCCGGAATAATGCCCATGAAGGTCAGAATGCCGCCTGCGATGAAAAAGGCCAATGGATTGGCCAACTGTTTGCCCGCCTGCTGTGGTGAAGATTCCGAAGTAGCTACTCGAGTTACGATAATAGCTGTCGCTAGCGACAGAATAATGGCTGGAAGTTGTGCGACTAGGCCGTCACCAATTGTCAGGAGAATATAATTCTTGCCGGCTTCAGCTAGGGTTAAATCGTATTGTAATAAACCAATACCCAGGCCGCCGACCAAGTTAATGATAAGAATAAGTAAACCAGCGATAGCGTCACCACGAACAAACTTTGATGCACCGTCCATTGAACCGAAGAAGTCAGATTCTTGGGACACTTCCATACGCCGCTGCTTAGCCTCAGCTTGGTCAATAACACCGGCATTCAAATCTGCGTCAATGGCCATTTGCTTGCCTGGTAGGGCGTCCAAAGTGAAGCGAGCGATTACTTCAGAAACACGCCCCGCACCCTTAGTGATTACAATAAAGTTAATAATCATCAAAATTGCGAAGACGATAAAACCTACAACGTAGTTACCGCCAATCACGAATTCGCCAAATGCTGCAATAACCTGCCCGGCAGCGTCGCCGCCTTGGTGACCTTCTAGAAGAACCACTCGAGTAGATGCAACATTCAGCCCCAAGCGCAGCATCGTTGCGAACAAAATAATGGTTGGAAAAGAAGAGAATTCCAACGTCGAGGCGGTATTTAGCGCTACCATGATGATGAGCAACGCCAAAAGAATATTCAGGGTGAAGAAAATATCCAGCATGAACGGCGGCAGCGGCAAGATAAGCATGGTTAAAATCCATACAATCACCACAGGCATAGCCAAAGATTGCCAAGGGATGTCTAGTGACAACTGTCGAAGATTTGACAATGTAAGAGAACTAGATGCCATTTCGTTTAAAAAACCTTGTTCGCTGCTAAAAATATTGACGAAAAATACTGAATTTTCGTGAAATTATGTGGATGAAGTGCGTCCACACGCTAGAAATGCAGGAACCGTGCCTATTACTGAAAAATTGTTAACTTTGCGGAAATTATTCAAGAAATCTGGTTTTTAGCCGACTGAGGTTACAGTAGAAAATCAATATAGAGTGCACCATGTATTTACAAAGCTTAGGCAGAACCCATTCTCACGCGCTGAAAAAGCAGTTTTGCCAATGGCTATTTACAGCCGCTTTGGCATTCATTTTTATCGGCTGTGCTAGCCAAGGGCGCAGTCAAGACGCCTACGGCCTGAATCAGGGCCAAGGAATTGTAGCTACTGGCTACGCCGTTATTTCTTCCCAACATGGAGATACGGCTGCGCAGAAGAGGTTGATGGCAATAAAGGCCTCCAAGTTAGACGCCTACCGCGCGTTAACTGAACAGGTATATGGTCAGTATGTAAATGCTACTGGCACAATGGTAGACATGGCAATTACACAAGATCAAATGCGTAGTCGGGTTGAGGGCGTAATTTACGGCGCCAGATTGGTCAGCATTACACCGATTGGGGGTGAGACCTATGAAACCAAGCTTTCTCTTGGTCAAGAAACCATCAACGAGCTTGTGCGCAACTATCTACAAGTTGCAAAAGTCGGTAGAAGTTCTGCCAGTCCCGGTAGATAAATGTAATTGGAGTGCAGGTAAAGGCGATGGACAGGTTCACTAAGGGCGATAAGCGCAATGCCAAGGCAGTGACTGCATGCATTATTGCTTGCGCGTTAAATATGCTGGGCGCCGTGGCTGTGGCTGAAACGGTGCAACCCGCTAACTCTGCAGATATGGATTCGCTGGCCTCATTGAACCAAATCGATAGCGAAGAACAGTTGGCAATTCTCAAGCAGTCCGTTCTCGACTACGCCATGGATCGTAATGCCAGCATTGCAGCTGCCAGTTGGACAGATAACGACGGTGCATTAAACGAAGAAGTGATGATGTTTAGCAATCTTCAGCTGGAGAAGTTGCGGCCTCAGCCCTATATCAATCGCTTTGGGCTCAAGGGCACGCGGTTAGTAGAAAGCGACACAGCAGACGTGGAAGGTGCCGACGCCGCGCAGAGCTGCTCCCGCCCAGGTGCAAGACGACAACGATTAAAGTTGACCCTAGAACCGGGTCAATCCAATGACGTCAGTGTACTTAACCTAATTGGTGATAGCACCAGACTAATCCGACAAGACTTCATGCAGGCGGCTCGTTTTGGTGCTTTGCAAGATGCAACAATAATAGAGCCTGAAGTTATGGGCACATCTGCTGGCGCCAATTATCTACAATACATGGTGTTGGGCGAGCCGGTGACCTCTGACTTAGAAGTGATTGTTCGGATAACTGGCCGGCCTGAAGCAAAATGGCTGGATCGGTTTCGGGTGACTAAATCCTCGAGGGGTCCGATACGTTTAGAAGTCGAGATTATTGCTCAATCAAGTTTAGGGGTTCAGTTCAACCAGGTCGGTTCTATTCTTGTAAAGTCTGATGCGGGGGACAAAAAGGCACAAAAAGCTTGGCTCAGATTGTCGAAATCTGCAGTAGCAGAATTGGCCGAGTGGTCGACCCAGGCAATAACAGCCCTCGGCGCAAGTATTCGTTGCGAGACCGGATCTGCGATCATCATTGCACACAGATCTGACGGCGGCTTACTTATGGCTGGACGAGATGTCGGCCTCTTTCATGGGCAAAAGTTTCTAATTATGCCAAGTAGTGCTTTGGCTCAACGACAAGGCTTGGAGCGAGCGCTCAGCGCTATAGGGCTCGCTCAAATTACAGCGCTGAATGAGCACACGGCGAGTATAGAGGTTTATGCGGGTCCCACACCGCGCTCATATAACAGTATGATCGCTATTCCTCTGGCTGCTTTGGCACCCTGAAAGTCTTCATTAGAGTTAGGTTGATGTTAAAAAGAAAAACAGGAATTTGTATGGCAGCTCTATCAATGTTGACGCTTAAGTCGGCTCGCAGTGTGGTGAGTGTGATGAGTGTGTTGGCGGTTCTGGTGTTTTTGTCTGGTTGTGCAGTCGTAGAGCCAGAACCTGTTTTGCAGAACGATGAAGAAAGCGTTGAAGAAATTGATGTAGCAGAACTAGATGCAGCTCTGGGACGCTTAATCAAAGATTTAGAGGCCGCTATAGAAGCCACCAAGGCAGCAGATAAAGACAGCAAGGAAGCCTTACTCGCTGAAGATGGCACATACCTTGTGAAGCCCGGTGACTACCTCGACAAAATCATTAAACAAACAGCGGGCAATTCGCGCATTCGCCCCTCTATTTTACGCCGGGCATTTGTGCGAGCTAACCCAAGTGCTTTCAAACGCTCAAACCCCAATTGGATGATGGCGAATAAGCGTCTCAAAGTGCCAGACGTTGATGACATTAAGAAGGTCATTTTTAAAGACGTAGATCCCAATAAGGCGAAAGCCCGCGGCATAAATCCATACGAAGGTTGGATTCAATATCCTTGAGGCACTCCTTTGCTTAACTATGCGCCCGTAACAACAACGCCAGCTTCGGCAAATGTTGCCACCGCACTGGCGGCGACGCAGGTGCGTATTCCACCTACCCAAGCGCGCCTATTGAACCTCCAACCCGGCCAGGTAGTACAAGGCCAAGTTGTTGTTAATGGCGACACGCGTACATTACAGGTTAAAGAGCAACAGCTGCCGTTGCCTTCTAGAGCGACATTGGCGACCACGGCCACTGTGCCCAACCAGCCCTTAACGTTTCAGGTCAAAGTAGTCGATGGTCAGCAAGTGCTCACTTTGGTGCCGCCCCCGCCCCAGGCTAAAAGTGCAGACTCTGGCTATGCTCGTCCCCAGCCGCAATCTATCCAAATCAGCCAGCAACAAGCGCGAAGCCTAGGCCTTGTTGCAGGTCAATCTGTCCAAGCCACTGCGTTACAGCGCGGCGGTGTTACTACCCTGCGGGTAGGCAATAATGCTATTGAGCTGCCCCAACGGATTGGCGCACAGGGACAAACCATTCAATTCACAGTGGCCTTTCAACGAGGTCAATACACGTTATCGACACAGTCCCCGACCTTACCTGCCGCCAATTTATCCAGCCAACAGAGCCAAGCTGCCGGCGTGGCAAGCACTTCGCCTAGCCTTGATAATTTGGCACGCTTGGGGAGTAAACAGTTTGCCCGACTCAGTCAGAGTCAGGTCACTCAATTAGGTTTACGCGTGGGTCAAACCTTGACGGCGGTTGTCACTCACAGCTCAACAGGTAGCGAGCTGAAATTACCGGGCGGCACCCTACCCTTACCTTCCACTGTAAAGAGCACTCAAACCACGGTGACACTGAAAGTTGTTAGCCAGTCCACTGAGGTCGCTGGCAAAAGCACAGTCAGGCATTTCCTAGTTGCGGCGGCTAATGCAGGGTCGGTGGTGAATGGCGCCAAAATTGGTGGCAATGCAGCTCTCGAGCAAGCTGCAGTGGCCAACCAATCAAGGATTTCTATTAGTGCCGGCCAAGCACGGGGCTTACTCAACCAACATGGCCCAAACTTACAGGGACAGGTTATCAGCAAAGGTTCAAATACTTTGCTAGAGGTCGGTAATAGGCAATTTAGCCTGCCTAAAGGTTTCACCCTGTCACAGCCGCCAGTAACCTTGGTGGTGGATCGACAGGGTAGCAATTACGTATTAAAGCAAGCACAACCAGCCGGACTTGTTGCGAATAATCTCAGTGGAGGTGGCAAAATGTTGACCGCAGAACCCATGAATATGTCCACACGACCGAACATTGTTTATGCCGAAGGCGCCGCTGCAGGCATGCGCATTAATCCTGAGCAAGCGCGAGTCCTTGGGCTTAGAGAAGGCCAGGTGATCAATGCGGTGGTTGCGCAACGTGCAGATGGCAACTTACTGCTGGTTGGTAATCAGCAGCTGGCGATGCCAGCGCGTATGTCGCTACCCCAAGGCCCAGCCGCCTTTTTGGTCAGCGTGGTAAACGGCAACATGTTGCTTAGCCTAGTAGATCCAAGCAGCGCTAATAAACTCAATCAACGCGCAGATGCTGATGCGCGCTTTGGGCGGCTCCTGGGTCATGCTGGTGGCATGCATTTGGGTCGACTATTTTCTCCCAGCGTTATGCCGCAAATATTAGGTTCGCCGGCCAGTGGCGAGCTAGGGCAAATACTCCGCGGATTGCTAATGAATTCGAGGGAAGTTAATAGTGCCAGCATCCGACGCTCGCTAGATAACTTTGGCTTGTTTACCGAAAGTGAAATCCGCCAGACCGGCATGGCGCCAGCAAACCAAGGCATTAAATCTGCGCTTATTGGTTTGCGCGCGCTTTTTCAAAGTCGCCAAATGGACACCACCTCATTGTCTGGTGCCATAGATGAGTTGGAAGCGCGTCAGATTGAAAGTTTGGCACAGCAGGTGGCGGGGAAAACATCGTTATCTTGGGTCATTCCGTTTACTGATCAATGGCCGGTATATATTCGTCTGAGCCAAGATGAAACCCCCGGAAATGCGGAAAACAAGGTGCAAAAAACTTGGTCAGTAGACATAGAGGCGGGCTTAGATGAGCAAACGGCTATGTCTGCCAATATTAGGGTAGATGCATCCAAACAAATTGAAGTACGCATTTGGCTGCCCTCTTTAGAATTATTCAGCGTCGCCCAAGCTTCTAGAGACGAATTGGTTAATCGATTACGCGAGCAAGGCGTTACCTTGGTCACGCTGAATATCTTTCCAACCTCCAGAATACCCATCACCGATGACGTTCCAGAGCAAAGAGTGGGGCTAAATATTGATGCATAAATCCAATGATAAAAGTGGCTGGAACAACCCTCGGCAAGGCGATAGCGTCTTTATTGACGGCAATCACAGCGAAAAGAAAGCCGTTGCGCTGATGTACGATCAGGTGCGAGCGCCAATTATTAAAGCCAAAGGCAAAGGTGCTGTGGCGTGGCAAATTATTGATATTGCCAAGCAACATGGTATTCACGTAGCAGAAGACCCTGTTTTGGCAGAAACGCTTTCGTACTTAAAATTAGAACAGGAAGTGCCAGAAGAGGTTTATCAGTCCGTAGCCACAGTATTGTCTTGGGCATATTGGCTGAAGGGGCAAGTACCCCAGACTCTTGAGTGAGGTAGGCCTTGGAGGGCGTTAGAGGTTTTTGGTGAGTGTTAGTGAATTTAGTAAAGGGGCTGGCGCTTACGCTTCATTTTGCCCATTTTATCGTAGAGGTTGCTTGAACTGTCGGTGCTTCTTCTAGTAAGGGAAGCAAGTACAGTTCTGACCACTTCCAGCTGTCGTTTCAGCAATAAGTCATTGCGAATATGAGCCTCTTTACACTCGCTGATTAAATTTCTCGCCTCATCCCAGAGGGGTTCATCTAGCGCAAGCGACTCAGTCTCGCCTTTAGGCCATGTGCTTTCTAATTTTTGCAGCAGTTCAACTTTTTTAATCTGTACGCTTTCAAGGTGCTCTAAGTTCTTTTCTGACAGCGCTATAAATTCCTCTTCTAAGGTATTCTTTAGAAGGGTACCTATCGAAATAACTTCAGTGATGACCTCTACTTTGGACATTTAGTCAGCGTTCTAGATTAACTGTTCCAACGCTGCAAAGTTCTCAGCAATACGGCGTGAATCAAGCGGGAAGTTGCCAGACTCTATTGCTTGGCGCATTTCTTTCACTTTAGCCTCGTCAAAACTAGCGGTTTCGCCGCCGGCACGAATCTCTTCGCTAAGCGTTACTTCAACACTTGCAGAAGGTTCACTAGGACCAGAAATTACAGTATTTGGCGCACCTGCTGTCTGCGGTGAGGCCTGCTTAGCTGCCTTATTTGCGGCAACCGCAGCACTGTTCGATGAATTTATACTATCAACCATGTTTCGCTCCTGAATAAGCGTAATAAAACTATCTAAGAAAGCAATCGACCCAAAGGCGGAAAACTTTAGCCACATTACCCTGATTAATCAAATGTTAAGCCAATTTACCTGTTATTTAGTAGATAAAGTTTTGGCCTTACTCGCACCAGTCACAATCGCAGATACTCGCCGCTGACTTTCAGGGTTGAGTAGCCGCACTTGTTCACCTAAAAAACCGTCCTCTAACGCCACTACTTCTGAAGAAATAGCAAAACTGAAACCTTGTGAAAGCAATGCTACCTTCTCGCCGCGTTTGATTAACTTACCTTTAGTTAAATCTCGTCGACGTAAAATATCTCCTGGGTGTAGCAGTTTGCTGGCAGCCAAGTTGGCGATGTTCTCCATTGAAGTAATGGCATCCCGCGGAATATTGACCGCCCGCTCAGTAGCGTCAAAGTCTTGTTTAGTCAGCAATGTTCCGGCAGGTAGGGCTTTGTTCACAACCAAGACTTTTTTCGGTTTGAGCAAATCTTTTGCCGTAACTATATAACCTGGTCGCATTCTGCGCGCGGAAAACCATTTTGCCGACTTGCCTAATGTAGCTATAGAGCCCTGTGGTGTTCGGTGAGGTGGTAGTTGCGCCACAGAAAAATCTTTGGCGGTAATCTCTTCACCAGCTTCAATGACAGCGATCGGCGTCAGAACGTGGACTAGGGCGGCCTCTACCACGACCTGCTTGGTGGCTTTCGCTCGAATATAACGCGACCAACCGGCTTCTACGCATTGCACATTTACCATGAAGGCTGATTTTGGCTCTGCTAAAGAAACGTTGGTAGAAAAGGTGAAGGTTTGACAGCTGGGTACCTGTAGACGCCTATCTTGGGTGGAGAATTTATAAGTGTGATTCTGCCCAAATCGCTCTTGCGACCAATTACCTATCTGTAAATCAAGATTCTTCACAGCGCTAGAGGTCTCTATCGCGTTGGCTAAAGAGCTAGTTGATAAAACCAATGCAGCAAAACTCAGCGCCATGGTCTGTAGCGAGGGCAAAAGATACCTCGCTGCTGGCTCACGCCGTTGAGTTGTTCGCTGTTTTGTTCTCAGTGTTGTTTGCACGTTGATCATTGCTACCAATTATCTTAACCGACTGAATTCAGTCTTGTGCGCTTAGATATGCAATGAAGATGCCACCCTTCCCATTGATTGCATTAATTAGCCAAAGAACCGCGTAACGAATGACCCAAACAACCGCCAAGTGCAGACCACGTTCGCTGTGACCGTCATTTCTGTTGTTGCTCTAAAAATGAGCTCTGCTGACTACTTAGTAAACCTGTTTCTTTATATAGGTAATTTTTCCCCACCGAGATAAGTCGTCGAAATTCCCACGGTTGCTATCTGACGAAAACCTGACAGTCGGCAAATTTCGTCCGAATGCGGACATCTATGGCCGGTGAAAAATGGCCGCTTCAAGGTAAAAGCCCATGAAATAGCGGGGAAAAGC
>CAJXUL010000122.1 GCA_913060615.1 uncultured Gammaproteobacteria bacterium
GAGATAGGAGTCCGTCTCGTGGGCTCGGAGATGTGTATAAGAGACAGCATCTGCAAATTCAATTTGTCCGCCGGAACTTGCTTCAACTTTGGCGCTAGTCATATTCATTGGCGCTTTGATATCTATTTTCGCGCCAGAGGAAACGTCCACCTCAAGTTGAGTAATTTGGCTGTTGCCACCGTTAATGCGCAGTGAAGACCCTGAGCTGGCGGTCAATTCCACATGAGCGCTGTCGGAGAAGCATTCACTCACGCGTCCTTCCGCTGCTGACCTCACCTCAATGGCCTCGGGTGAATAACTCAATAACAGCTCGGCAGAGACAGTTTTAGAGACGTTAAACCAAGATGAAAAAGAGCTGTTTCTCGAAAGGGATATTTCGCTCGAGCTTAGATCTAAGTCAAAAGCGTCCTCGTCACTGGCAGTAATTCTAATAATACCGCTATCGTCCTCATCGCCTGTGCGGGCTCGAATGCAGGTAAGGGTAAACTCAATACCCTCATCAATTTCAACTTCCTCGGCATCATTGGCGATGGGGTATTCAAAAATTTCAGCGCTGGCGGGTACTGCTAATGTCCCTGTGATGGTCAGTAGTAGTACTTGGACGAGTACTTTGCTTAATGGCTGGTTCACGTGCTGCATATTGATCTCCTGTTTTTCTATATACTCAATGCCTGCTAAAAACGTTGCATGCAAGGTGAAAAAACTTTGCTTACGCAGACCTCGCCAATCCAAGACGCTCATTTCATGCCCAAGCAGATCGTTAAGTATTTCAAGCAAAGCAAGCTACATGCAGGAACACAGTCTTGAGCGGTATAGGCACCCTTAATGAAGGGCATTTACATGCCTCACTAAAGCACATATATGCGGGCGATCAGGGGCAGTTAGAAGTGCCTTTCGGTAAGTTCATTGCTGACGTGGTGCGTGATGGTGTGATCTATGAAATTCAAACTTCTAGTTTCAGTGGGCTAGGGCGCAAAATGTTGGCCCTTGCGGAACAGCAGCCCTTAGTACTGGTGCATCCAATAGCTCATAGTAAAACCCTGATTAAACTGAAAAAAGATGACAGTGGAGAATTCACCCGCCGCCGTTCACCTAAACGCGGAGCGTTGGCGCATATTGTCAGCGAGTTAGTTTATATCCCCACATTGCTCAAGCATCCAAACTTTTCAGTAGAAGCGGTGTTGATTGAAGAAGAGGAGGTGCGCAGTTTCGATGCAAAGGCGCGCAGGGGGCGAGGCGGGTGGCGAGGTCAAGGTCGGCAGTTGGTCAAGGTGTTGGACCAAGCGCGCATCTCTACGCCGTATAGCTTGCTAGATTTTTTGCTTGAAGATTTGCCTGACCCTTTTACCACCAAAGACCTTGGATTGGCCCTGGATCAATCCCAAGAAATAGCCCAACAAATGGCTTACTGTTTAAGGCACATGGACGTGGTGGATGTGTGTGGTAAAACTGGCAACCTACTGAATTATAAATTTTTGACTGAATAATTTTACCGAAATTTTACCGAACTTTAACCGGTTTGAAGGATTACAGTTGTCGCTGGTTCTCTTCTAGGTAAGTACTAAGCTTTACTTGCTCATCATTGCTTAGCACCAAACCTAATTTGGTTCTGCGATACAGCAGATCGTCGGCTTGTTGTACCCATTCGTTTTGCACTAAATAATCTACCTCTGCTGCATAGAGTTCGCCGCCAAAATGCTGGCCTAATGCGTCTAAGCTACTTTTTTGCCCCAGCATTTTGAAGCTGTCCGTGCCGTAAAGGCGCGCTAGTCTGCGTGCCAGCGGTTCGCTGATAAAGGTATAGTCTTGTTTTATTTTGCTGACTAAATCTTCATAGCCATTTACTGGGAAGTGGCCCCCAGGCAGGCGGGTGCCAGAGGTCCAGGGCTGGTTGGGCTGGCCTAAGTAATTGCATACTCTACCCACTACCTCTTCTGCTAATTTTCGGTAGGTGGTGATTTTGCCACCAAATACGTTAATGAGTGGGCCGCCAAGTTCGTTGTTCTCTCGTACCACATAATCTCGGGTGGCTTCTTGGGCTTGGCTTGCGCCGTCGTTGTATAGGGGGCGTACGCCGGAGAATGTCCAAACCACATCTTCTGGGGTTATGGCGTCGTTCAAATACTCGCTGGCCGATTCACACAGATAATTTATTTCGCCTTGGGTGATTTTTGGCGGGGTATGTATATCGTTGTTCTCGGTATCAGTTGTGCCGACCAATAAAAAGTCTTTTTCGTAGGGAATGATGAAAATGACCCGGTCATCGGCGGCTTGAAATATATAAGACCGATCAAAGGGCAGGGTGCGGCGAATGACTATGTGGCTGCCACCGACAAGGCGCACGTTATTGGCGTGGTTTAAACCGAATACGCCTTTGAGTATTTCGTCTGCCCAGGGTCCGCTGCTGTTAACCACCACGTTGGCGGTCACTTGGAAACTCTCGCCAGTTACTCTGTCATTGAGTGTCAGCAACCATTTGTCTTGTTGATACACAGCCGTTTGAATGGCGGTGCGTGGCAGAATGCGCGCGCCGTTTTCGGCGGCTTGCTGCAAATTTAGAATGACCATGCGCGAGTCTTCTATCCAGCAGTCTGAATATTCAAAGCCTTTTTTGAAGTCGCTTTTTAAAATCTGCCCTGCTGGATCAGTGGTTAAATCCAAGGTCTTAGTGGCTGGTAATAATTTACGTCCGCCTAAATGATCGTAAAGAAATAGCCCGAGGCGCAGTAGCCAGGCGGGGCGTAAGCCGTTGTGATGGGGCAGTACAAAACGCAGCGGCCAAATAATGTGCGGCGCCATTTGCAGCAGCTCTTCGCGCTCTATCAACGCTTCTCGGACTAATCTGAACTCGTAATATTCTAGGTAGCGCAGTCCACCGTGGACAAGTTTGGTGGATGCTGAAGAGGTGCCGCCGCCAAAATCTCCTGAGTCGCATAAACACACTGACTGGTTTCTGCCGGCTGCATCTCGGGCGATGCCTGCGCCATTTATGCCGCCGCCTATCACAAAGGTGTCATAGTGGGCTGGGCTTTGGTCAGCGGTAGCGTGGTTAGACTGTTCCATCTAGAGAGCATCCCCATGGGTTAAGCAGAAGTTTCGAAATTTATGCCGCTTTTGTACTGATCTTTTTAACTGCAATGTATGCCCAGGCTTTACGCCGAGACGGCGTGCAGACTGTTATTTTTGCACCAATATTTTTAGATAAACATTGTTAGAGCAATATGCGGGAGATCTTTAGCGGAAGTTTAGTCGTTGGACGAGGATTTACTTTGCGCGCCGTATATACCCAATGTTACGACTAACACGGCTATCAGGTCGAGCCAGTTTCGTGATTCTTGGTAAAATAATGCACCTACCACCATTGCGCTGACGCCTTCCAACATAATCACCACAGCCGTTACATGAGTGCTGAGCTTGCTTAAGCCGTTGGCAATGAGTCCTTGAGCAAAAACATGGGCCACCAGCCCTAAGAGAATGAGTGGTATCCAACCTTCTATGCTTACCGGTATAAATTTGCTGTCCACGACTTGGCCCATCACCAGGGCTACGGGTAAGATAAAAACAGCCGAGCCGACGGATGAATAAAACATGGTGGTAAGGGTACTTTGCTCAGATCGGCACTTGGCAATGGCGAATAAATAGCCGGTAAAGAAAAAACCAGTGATGAGACCGTAGAAGTCGCCCAGCCAATGTGTGGTGGAGAAGGACAAATGTTCGCGGGCTAAAAGCAGTGCGCCGACAATGGCTAAGACTAGCCCAAGCACAAAGCGCCCGCTCAATTTAACGCCAAGGAAACAGATGCCGATCAACGGCACCCAGATGCTGGACATAGTGGCTAGGAAGGTTGCGTTACCAAGGCTGGTGTTGACTAAGGCTAGGTGCCAAAAAATCAGGTCGCCAGCAAAAAAGAAACCTGCCCAGACCAGTGGGCCGATGTTGCCTTGTGGTACGCGAAAGGTGGCTGTGTTGCGTTGGTAAAAAATCACTAATGTCAGTATCGGCACCGCAATGGCTACGCGCCAAAACGCAGCGGCAATGGGGCCAACATCAATCTCGCGCAGAATTGCCGATGACACACCCAAGGTCAGCGCGCCGAGAATAACCAGTGCTAGAGGGTTATTCAGGCTATTGAATCTTGCGGATGGGTTGGCCGGGTGGTGCAAGCAAGTGTCCTTAGTTAGACTTTAAATAGTTAAACTTTAAATAGTGAGGCGCTAAACAATTGCGCTATTTGACACGCTAACGACGGGGATGAGAAGAACAGAATGCTGGGTTTTTTCAATGAAGTTAAAGCGTGGGGGCATTGTCGCTGACCCACGCTCTTGCCTAATGATGGATCTAAGCTTGGTTAGGCTACTAACCCTTGCAGTATCGCTGCTTCATGGCGTACATGCTCTGGTGCGCCTAACCACTGCCGGTTTGCACCAATGCGCTTAAACCAATAGTGCAGTCCAACAAGGTCAGTGAAGCCCATGCCGCCGTGTACCTCGGTCGAGGTTTTGGCAATGGCTTTACCCACTTCAGATAGATGCGCCTTGGTATGGCATGCGGTTGCTCGTGCTTCGTTTGGCAAATCTGCCAGTGCGTGGGCGGCAAACCAAACCATTGAGCGACAGGGTTCTAATGATGCAGCCATTTCTGCGCACATGTGTTTCACCGCTTGGAAGCTGGCAATAGGGCGATTGAACTGCTCGCGCTGCTTTGCGTAGTCTACAGCTTGGTCAAGCATGTCTTGGGACGCCCCAAGGGTGTCTGCTGCCAGTATCACACGACCAATATCCAAAGTGGCTTCAAAGACGCTGACATCCGTGCTGATGCAGGTGGCAGTAACGTCTTTGTAGTTTAACTCTACTGTTTGGCGGGTTTTGTCCACTGTGGTTAATAAAGTGCGCGTAAGCCCAGTATCACCGGCTGAGACCAGATATAGGTGCTTGTTTTGATCGGCCACTAAATAGCTATCGGCTAATGCATCAAAGGCAAATAGTGAGGTGCCGTTCATGACGCCATTGCTGACTTGGATGCCTGCATCATTACGGCGCTTAATGGCTTCGCCAAATGCAATGCCAACACGATGTGTGCCAGCGGCCAGCTGGGCGAGCATTTCACCATGATCGCCACCGCTGGCAATCAGTGCGGTAGGTGCCATAACCGCACTGCCCAAAAAGGGACCAGGTGCGACATTGTTGCCTAAACATTCAGCCACTATGGCTGCGTCAAGGGGGGTCATGCCAATGCCGCCGTGTTCTTCAGGAATGAGCAGCGCTGCTACACCCAGTTCGCTGAGTCCAGCCCAGATGTCCGCGTCGTTGCCGCCCTCGGCATATTTGCGCACATGGTCTAGTGATGCGTTGTCGTTCAAAAAGCGTTTAACGTTATCCTGTAGGAGGATTTGTTCTTCCGATAATCCAAACTGCATTTAGTCTCTCCTAGCGTGATTTTTCGATTTTAGGTTCGCGTGGCATGTCTAAGCCGCGTTCGCTAATGATGTTTTTCTGAATTTGCGAGGTGCCACCGCCAATGATCAGGCCAAGGTAATACATGTACTCGCGCTGCCAGCTACCGGTGTTGCGCAGGTGCGGGTTGTCCTCATAGGCCAGACCAATTTCACCCATGACATCAATGGCTAGGCCTTCAAGTTCGTGGCGTAGCTCGGTACCCTCCAGCTTCGTGATCATGCGTGAAAGTCCCGCATCTTGACCAGGGTTTAGGCGTGCAGAAAGCACTCTGAGTTCGTTAAAGCGCATGGCCATTACTTGACCTTGAATCTTCATTAGCCGGTCACGATAAACCGGGTTGTCGATCAGGCGTTCGCCGTCAGCGGTATCGGTTTTCATCAATTCAATGAGCGCGTTGATGCGGGTTTGCGCAGTATTCGCAGGGGCCAGTGTTTCGCGCTCGTGACCTAAGATTGCGTTGGCTACCTGCCAACCTTGACCGCGCTCACCGACAATTTGGTGCTTAGGTACGCGTACATCTGTATAAAAGGTTTCGTTGAAGTTCGCAGCGCCAGTCATGTCTACCAGCGGGCGAATTTCAATGCCCGGTGTCTTCATGTCGAACAGTAAAAAGGAAATGCCCTTGTGCTTGGGTGCGTCCGGCTCGGTTCTAACCAAGCAAAATATCCAATCTGCAATATGCGCCGTACTGGTCCAGATTTTTTGCCCGTTCACTACCCATTCATCGCCCTCTAAAACCGCAGAGGTGGTAAGGCTGGCAAGATCACTGCCTGCGCCGGGTTCAGAATAACCTTGGCACCAAATCATCTCTCCATGAATGGTGGGGCGAATGAACTGCTCTTTTTGTTCTTGAGTACCCATCTCTAATAGCGTGGGCACAAGCATAGAAATGCCTTGGCCACCCAGCCCCGTGTTCACCCGTGCATTGGAGAATTCTTCGGCAATGATTCTAGACTTAAGAATGTTGGGTTCCGCGCCAAAGCCGCCGAATTCCTTCGGAATGGTGCGCGCGGTATAGCCGTTTTCAATAAGCAACTTTTGCCAATCTTTGGCGGTGTCGCCGCGCAGGTCGTTGCCTTTAGGTGCCTTGTGGGCGTTGTTGGCGATGAAGTTTTGTACCTCTACGCGAAATTCGTCGTACTCTGAACCGAATGATAGATCCATGAATGCTCCCCGATATTTATAATTAATATTTGGCGTTGTCTTTATGCTTTCAAACTATGGTTTAAACAAAGCGTTAAAACCGTCTTATAAAACTAAGGCCTAAAACTAAGATCTGAAACGCGCAAAATTTAGCTTACTGAGGCTACCCGCTCAAAACTCTTGTGGCAACTGGGAGCGGTTTTACCTGCGCAGTACACAACAGCAAGGTCATGGGATAGGCTGCATACTTTGGCGCCGCATGGGCGTGCCGAAGGACTATAGAAGTCTGGGTGCAATGCCCCACATTTAGCGGGTCTTTAAGCGTTAAAAGGATAGAACATCGATGTCGACAGAAAATGCATTAGCAATGCTGCACACCATGGCGCAAATGCAAGATGAGCATAATGCTTTGGTACACCCGCAATGGCGTGACCAAGGCCATCTATATTACCGAGCAGTATGGGTTGAGTGTGCAGAAATGCTCGACCACTTCGGCTGGAAGTGGTGGAAAAAGCAGAACCCGGATTTAGACCAAGTGAAGTTAGAGTTGGTGGACATTTGGCATTTTGGTCTCAGTGAAATGTTACGTAGCGGACCCGTTGATGAAGGAATTGCCGCTCAACTCAGTGCAATTGAAGTCGCTGACGCTAATGCGCCAGCAGATGCGCGCGCTGAGAATTTTCGGCTTTCTATCGAGGAGCTAGCCGCAGCCTGCTTGGCTACCCGATCTTTTGATTTGCCGTCTTTCAAGTTAGCGATGGCCAGCTTACCCATGGATTTGCCAGAGCTTTACGCTATGTACATTGGTAAAAATATTCTCAACCGGTTCCGTCAAAACAATGGCTATAAGAGCGGCGAATACCGCAAGCTGTGGCAGGGCCGGGAAGACAACGAACACTTGGTTGAGTTGCTTGATGAGTTGTCTGATGTGGTTGAAGGTCTACCGGATAAGTTATATGCCGGTCTGGAAGCGCGCTACACAGCCTAATGCCTGTTGCTAAAACTCCGACGATACAGATTGATACCTTGTGGGTAGAGCGTTGGCAGCCTGAGTTGATTGGCACTTTGCTGTTTGTCTTGCGTGCCCATCAAGGGCGCGCGCAAGTGTTGTTGATTCACAAAAAAACCGGGCATGGCCAAGGCCGAGTTAATGGTCCCGGTGGTAAATTAGATGCGGGTGAGAGCTTGACCGCCTGCGCCAAGCGAGAAGTGCTTGAAGAGGTGGGGCTACAAGTGGCGAATCCAGTATGTCGGGCGGAGCTGCGTTTTGTAGAGTTAGATGGCGCCCAGTGGCTGGGTTACGCCTATACCGCTGACCAGTTTAGTGGCCAGTTGATAGAAACCCCAGAAGCGAAACCCTTTTGGTGTGATATTGAGAAAATTCCCTTTGCTGATATGTGGCCGGACGACCAACTCTGGTTGCCCGCCATTTTGCAGCAGCATGTGCGTCAGTCTTTTGGCCAGTCTTTTTGCAAGTCTCTTAGCAAACCGCTCAGGCAGCTGGATGAGCAAGCATCTGGCGATAAGCCCCTGCCGTTAGTTGGGGATTTTTTGTTTGAAAACGAACGGCTGCTAGAACATCGCATTTACCCTGACAAAATATTTTCGGTGGCATTGGATACAGTGTTGGACAATACATAGATTTTTTTGGAACGCTTTTTTAGAAAGTTATTTTGAAAGCTTTTATAGTGCAGGTATAGCGCAGGTATAGCGCCGATAAAGCAAAGGACGTTTTCTTTTTGGGGGGTGCACGCGGATGATTAATGCAAAGTTACGGGGCAACGCTCAGTTTTAGATTGTTGAGCAAATTTGAATATAAGGAAAATGATTATGCGCATTGGCATATCTATTAGTTCTAGCTACCGCGTCGAAGACCCAAGTTTGGGTGCCAGATATATGATCGAGCGTGCGGCCACAGCCCGCCAAGCGGATTTAGACAGTCTTTTCATTGGCGATCACCACGTAACCCCTCAGCCTTATTACCAAAATTCGCCCATGCTGGGTCGCTTACTTGCCGAGTGGAATAATAAGCCAGCAGGGGCGTTATATCTTTTGCCTTTATGGCATCCAGTACTGCTGGCTGAGCAGATTGCGACCCTTGCTGCCATCATGGAGGGTCGGTTTATTTTACAATGTGCGCTGGGCGGAGAGCGTCCGCAAAGTGAGGGCATGGGCATTGATATGAAGCATAGAGTGCCCATGTTTGAAGACAGTCTAGAGATCATGCAGCGGCTTTGGGCTGGCGAAACCGTCACCCACGAGCGGTTTTGGAATATTAAGAATGCCAAAATTTCTCCGCTGCCTGCGCAAAAAATTGAGGTATGGGTGGGTTCATCTGCGCCCGCGGCGCTGAACAGAACGGCACGGGTGGCCGAAGGTTGGCTGGCCCAACCCGGCTTGAGTTTGCAGGGTGCAACAGATCAACTTAACCAATATCGTCAGGCCTGTGCTGAGCATAATCGCCAGCCCACCGCTGTCGCTGTTAGACGGGATATTTTTGTTGGCGGCACCTCGCAAGAGGCAGATGCTTTTAAAAGCAAAGCTGTGGAAAAAGGCTATAGAG
>CAJXUL010000123.1 GCA_913060615.1 uncultured Gammaproteobacteria bacterium
ATAGGAGTCCGTCTCGTGGGCTCGGAGATGTGTATAAGAGACAGCGATTTGTTAGGGATCACGACCTGCCAGTGATTATATTTGGTTATGGTGATTGTACTGGTGGTGCTCAGGCGAGTTTTGTGACGCACCCGTTGGTGCAGACCTATTATTTCTCTGGTACGAGTATGCCTTTCGCTGGGCAAATTGTTGTTTCATCGAATTTGCCGCTGAAGTCGATTTTGTCTAACTATTTGTCTGTTACACCTGGTTCTATGCAGGGGCTTGTTGAGCATCCGTTTTATCCAGAGTTGGAAGAAAATCTGGCGGGAGTAGACGCGGATATTCCTCATCCGAAAGACACGGTCGAGCAAGTCATTGCAGGAATTTTGTCTGGCGGCTTGGAAGAGCAGCGGCCTATAGTTGTCGCACAAAGATCAGTCTTTACTGACGAAGAACTTATTCGCCCCACACGCAAGGTGCTGATCCATGCGCGGGGTTGTACTGCTGCGAAATTGATACGCATTGCTCAACAGCAAGACATAGATGTGGTTCTGGTACAAAGCGATCCAGACATGGATTCTATGGCGGTAGATCAATTGCGACCACAAGATACTGTTGTATGTATTGGTGGTAATACGCCTGACGAAAGTTATTTGAACGCTATGAGTGTTTTGAATGTTGCCGAAAATGAAGGTGTAGACAGTCTGCACCCCGGTATCGGCTTCCTCTCTGAAAACTCAGGGTTCGCTGAATTGGTGCGCAGCAGAGGCATTAACTTTATTGGGCCACCAGTTTCTAGCATGGAGACCATGGGCAATAAGTCGAATGCGATTAATACTGCACTTAGACTGAAGGTGCCAGTCGTGCCTGGTAGTCATGGCATTATGACAAATGTCGAGAGAGCAGCAGAAGTTGCCTTAGATATTGGTTACCCAATTCTAATCAAGGCCGTTCATGGTGGCGGTGGTAAGGGTATTCAAGTTGTTGAAGGCGCTCAAGAGTTCGAGCAACTGTTCCACCGCGTAGGTTTAGAAGCCCGCAGCGCCTTTGGTAACGGTGATGTTTATTTAGAGAAATATGTAACCTCGTTGCGCCATATTGAAGCCCAGTTGTTGCGTGATACTCATGGTAATACGCGCGTGCTAGGTATCAGAGACTGTAGTGTTCAGCGCGATAAGCAAAAGGTGATTGAAGAATCTGGTTCCACCATGCTGCCTGACGACTTGCTTGCGACTGTTTTGCGTTCTACTGCCGATATCGCCGACGAAGTAGGCTACGTTGGAGCGGGTACCGTAGAATTTATTTACGACCTTCGTTCCAATGCGGTTTATTTCATGGAAATGAATACGCGCTTGCAGGTAGAACACCCCGTCACGGAGTGGACCTCTGGCGTAAATATTGTTGCCGAGCAGTTTAGAATTGCTTCTGGTGAATCTATTGCTGATCTGAAGATCGCTGATATTGGTTACTCAATTGAGGCTAGAGTGACTGCTGAGAGATTGGTGGTTCATGCGAGTGGGGACGTAGTGTTTCGACCGCATCCAGGGCAGATAGACGAATGTGTATTCCCTGAAGAAGAAGGGGTTGAAATCATTACCACGGTAGGACCTGGTAAGTTTGTTTCGCCTTACTACGACAGCATGGTCGCTCAGTTAGTAGTGCATGCGGAATCAAGAGATGCTGCGGCTGACAAGCTAATCGATTATTTAAGCCGAGTGGTCATCACCGGTATTTGCACCAATATTCCCTTGCTGCGAATGATTCTTGCTGATGAAACCTTTCGCAAAGGTATATATGACACCAATTATTTGCCAGAGATGTTGCAACGTATCGACGTTGAATCTTTGATTAGTGATATTGAGGCTAACAGTGGCGCCAAGGGTGAAAGCATTGACAGCAACACTGTGCGCATTGATGGCACTGATGAGTTAAAGGTGCTCGCTCCCGCGACGGCCATTTTCTACAGTGCACCGTCGCCTTCAGAGCCTGAGTATGTGGCTGTGGGGCAAAAGATTGGCTTGACAGAAACGCTCTGCCAGTTGGAGGCAATGAAGATCTTTAACCCGTTAACATTGAAAGACTTTAACTTAGACGGCGTGGTTTATGATCCTAGCCGCAATTATCAGGTTACACGGGTAAATATTAGTAATGGCCAGCAGGTCAATGTGGGGGATCTGCTCTTCGTAGTGAAACCGATCTAAGGCTCGGTTTCACTGTTAGAGAGTTCGAAGACGGCGTAGCCAGTCGCTTGCGCTATTATTGCACTATGTAACAGCGGGCGATTAAGCCCATCAGTTAAGTCTATTCCTTAGTGTGCAGCCTCGTTATTAAGCGACCTTGCTAGCTCGCTAAAACGTAAACGCCTCTGCAGATGCAAACAGTGGCCACGGTCAAAATTATCCGGCGGCTGAGTTTCGTGAAATCTGCGTCATTCCACCTTGCTAATAATGTAGTCCCTACACGAGTTCCTAATATAGCCGCACCCAGTGAGGCGACAAATATCCAGCTCGGTAATTCGCTCGTTAGGGATATAAGCGCCCCGTAGTACAAAATTCTGAGTAAGTGTCCTATGGTTTGGGTAAGCGCCTTGTTCGCCACAATGGCCTGTCTACCCAAGCCGCTGTTGATGTAGAACACATCTAATATGGGCCCTGCGGCGCCAGCTATTAGTTGCGCAAAGGTCACAGTAAAACCGCATAAAACAGTGGTTAGTGGTTGGGTAATATCCAAACCCTTTAAACGGCTACTCCACTGTGCCGCCCAAGGAAAAATACCTATCGCTAGAAGAACTACACCGGGATCCGGCACGAGTACCAACCATGTGGCGATACCTACAGCGCAGGCAGCCCCTAGGCCATAGCCGGGCAGTAGCCGCCAAATAAGGTGCTCTCTGAGCAGGAGTGTTCTCGAGCCGTTAGCCATGGCCTGGGTCGTGCCGTGCAATATCATGGCGCTCGAGACCGGAAGTATTGTGATGAGTACCGCCATAAGTACGGCACCGCCAGCCATACCGACCAATCCAGAGAGCACGCTGGTTAGAAATGCAGTGATAATGATGGCGATATAGAGCATTGGGCGAGAATAAATTCATATGATTCATGAAAAAAGCGACGAATAAGAATATGATCAAGTCTTCTCGCGCAAGAATTTGAGCCATGATAGAAAATCTCGAGACATTAGTCGCATTGTCCAAGGCGGGTACCATGATGGAAGCCAGCACCGCATTGCGTATTTCCCAGTCTGCGGTGAGCAAACGAATTGCTTCGCTAGAGCGCTATTATGACCGTGAGCTGATTGAACGCCATGGTCGCCGTGTCGTACTTACCCACCACGGAACCAGGCTGGTAGAGCGCGTGACGCCGCTCTTGTCTGAGCTGCGCAGCGTGTTTCTTGAAGATAATGCACTGCGTAAAGGTAAGATAATTCTGGGTGTTTCTGAAGCTATCTTGGCCAGTTGGGGCTCTGATTTGTTTTCTAAAGTGCGTGATGTAATGCCCAGCGTTGAATTTGAGTTCCACGCTCAGCGTTCGCCAGTGGTACTTGACCGCCTGCGTTCAGGTGAGTACATGGTAGGTATTTGTACTGGCAGTCCAGATGCAGATTCTGATTTGGTGTCGGAAGTTATTCGCCAAGAGCCTATGGTGATTATTCCCTCTGGCCTTGGCGTACTGAAGTATAAGAGTGGCGATGCTTTAGATGTGATGACTATTGAATCGCGTTCTGGCGCCTGGGGATCTATTGAGGAAAATATGCAGCGCATGAATCTCAATAGGGTAGCGTCTTTGGAGTCTTTTTTCGCCGTGGCGCAAATGGCCGTTGCCGGATTTGGCCACGGTCTGGTGCCGATTGGCGTGGCGCGTACCTTGGGCGTATCTATGGACAAGGTACTGGAATTAGATAAACCTGGGCTAACTCGACCGGTGAGATTTGTGGCGCGTAAGTCGATGTTTTCGCAAGAGTTGGTGCGCTCTTTTTACAACGAAGTGTCTCGCTTAGCCGGCGAGATCGATGGCGATTAGGCGGTTGTTTAGATGGGATTAAACACAGTCGCCTAGACAACCGCAGCCCAAATTTCTCAATTATAGGGCCTGCGGTAATGCGAAGTAGCCCAAGGTTAGACTTGAGCTTCGCTTTCCTTACGGCACAGGTCAGCTAAGCCCTCGACCCAGACAGGGCTGTCGTTGATGCATGGAATCAGAGTGAAGGTTTCGCCGCCGGCTTCCATGAAGGTCTCGTGACCTTGCATACCCATCTCCTCCAAAGTCTCCAAGTTGTCTACGACAAAGGCAGGGCAGACCACGGCAACATGTTTAATGCCTTTGCCTGGGAGTTCTTCTAACACCTTATCTGTGTACGGCGTAAGCCACGGAAGCCGGCCTAAACGAGATTGAAAGCTGACACCGTATTGGTCGTCCCTCAAACCTAAGTACTTGATGATTTCTTTAGAAGTTTCGTAAACCTGATGCCTGTAGCAAGTGTCATGGGCTGGCGACGGCACGTTGCAACAATCGTCGCAATTCAAGCAATGTTTTTTGGTTGGATCTGCTGTTTCAAGGTGACGCTCGGGTAGCCCGTGGTAGCTGAATAACAGGTGGTCCCACTTCTCAGGTAAGTGTTCACGAATAACTTCACCCCATGCTTTGACATGCTGCGGCTCTTTATAGAAGGGCGGCATCACAAAGGACGACATACCCTCTGGCAATGCTTCAACAGCGGCCTCAATAGAGGTAGTAATGGTTGAATCAGCGTGTTGAGGGTAAAGGGGAATAATACAAACGTTATCGACGCCCCGTGCTTGCAAGGCGTGTATGCCATCGTGAATGCTGGGGCTGCCATAGCGCATGCTAAGGGCTACAGGTTCGCCGAGCGCGGCCTCTAAGCTGTCGGCCAGTGTTTGGCTTTTGACTAACAAAGGCGAGCCTTCATCGGTCCAAATTTTGCCGTATGCCTCTGCACTGCTCTTTGGTCTGAAAGGTAAAATGAAGCCACTGACAATAATTTTGCGCAAAAACCATGGCACGTCCAAGACATGACGGTCCATAAGAAACTCACCTAAATACTGCCGCACATCTTTCACCGATGGTGATTTAGGCGTGCCTAAATTGATAAGGAGAAAACCGTTCTTCGTTGACTGGGCTGCTTGCATGAAAGGGCTGTTCCTGACTAAGTTATAGGTAAATAGATTAAGCGTTAGTAATTGCTCGATTTGACGGGGCTTTTTTAGCATCGCCCATGTGTATATCTAGTGAATTTGCATGCTTTGAGATAGTATTCTACGCCTATCTCGGAACAACAAAGCGAGCATCGTGACACTAATCGTAGACTATGACGCGGGAAATTTGGCCAGCGTCAAAAGAGCCTGTGAGCAGGTGGGTTTGGCGGCAGAATTTTGTGCTGACCCAGATCAGCTGCGACATGCACAGCGGGTAATCTTTCCCGGAGTAGGCGCTGCAGGTAGTGCAATGGCCAGCGTTAAAGCCCGCGGCTTAGACGAAGCACTACGCGAAGTGATCAACAATGGCTGTCCGGTATTAGGCATTTGTTTGGGCATGCAGATCTCTCTGGATTATTCAGAAGAAAACGACACATCAACACTGGGTCTTATTGCAGGCAAGGTCAGTCGCTTTCGCATGGATCGCCCGGATCTCAAGGTCCCGCACATGGGCTGGAATGAGGTCTGTGTTAAGCAACCCCACCCTGTACTTGAAGGCATAGAAGCCGGCGACGAGTTCTATTTTGTACATGGCTATTTTCCTACGCCTAGAGACAGTTCCGCGGTGTTAGCCACCACAGACTACGAAGGCCACTTTGCCAGCGCCATCGGTAAAGACAGCTATATAGGCACCCAGTTTCACCCTGAGAAGAGTGGTCGAGTTGGGCTTAGGTTGTTGAGTAATTTTGCGCGGTGGGACGGTCAATGTTAAGCAAACGAGTTATTGCCTGTTTAGATGTACGAGATGGACACTTAGCAAAGAGTGTCAAATTTTTAAATACACAGAATATTGGTGACCCAGTAGAAAAAGCCCATGAATACTATATTGATGGACTCGATGAATTAGTTTTTTATGATATCACTGCCTCAAGCGACAAGCGCAATATCATGCTCGACGTGGTCGAGGCTGTTGCCAGCCAGGTATTTATTCCGTTATCTGTAGGCGGCGGTATTCGCAGCGTCAGTGACGCCACAGACCTACGGTTAGCTGGTGCAGAAAAAATCAACGTTAACTCAGCAGCAGTAAAGCGCCCTGAGCTTATAGACGAATGCTCCTCAGCCATCGGTAATCAAAACGTCGTACTGTCTATGGATATTCGTAAAGTTGCAAAATCAAATGAGATACCTAGCGGCTACGAAATTGTGATTAACGGAGGCCGTACACCCATGGGGTTAGATGCCCTTGCTTGGGCCTTAGAAGGTGAGAAGCGCGGTGCCGGCGAGTTGGTTATTAACTCCATTGATGCCGATGGCACTAAAGACGGCTATGAGATTGAATTGACCTCAATGATCGCTCAGGCTGTCCGCGTACCCGTTATTGCGTCAGGTGGCGCAGGTTTGCCAGAACATTTATACGAAGTGTTGACCGAAGGTCATGCCGACGCCGCGCTGGTAGCATCTATGGTTCACTATGGCGATTACAAGGTGAGTGAGCTTAAGGGCTACTTACATGACCAGGGTTTGAAAATACGCATGTCTTGGTAGCGCGATTTGCGCAGCTCAGATCATAGAAAGTTTACAGGGAATTGGCAGCGCGTTTGCTGAGAGTTAATAAAGAGTTATCTGATGGGGAGCAATATGAAAGCGATACAAGTAGACGGTGAGAGTTTGGTTTGGGCCGATTACGCAGCCCCTGAATGTGGACCGGGCGAAATTCGCATTCAGGTAAAAGCCACGGCGATTAACCGTGCGGACTTAATGCAGAGAGCCGGTGGTTATGCGCCACCTCCAGGTGCCAGTGAAATCATGGGCCTAGAATGTGCTGGTGAAGTAGTAGAGTTAGGTGCGGATGTTAATGGTTTTAAGTTAGGTGATGGCGTATGTGCGCTGTTAGCAGGCGGAGGTTATGCTGAGCAAGTAGTGGTACCAGCAGGGCAGGTGCTACCTATTCCCAGTGGCCTCAACTTTGTTGAAGCAACCGCCTTGCCAGAAGTATTCGCTACCGCTTACTTAAACCTCTACATGGAAGGTGCTTTGCAAGACGGAGAACGCGTTATTTTGCATGCTGGCGCCAGTGGCGTAGGTACTGCTGCAATTCAAATGCTTAAACACACCAATAATCCAAGTTTTGTCACAGTGGGAAGTGATGACAAACTAGCACAGTGTGTGGCGTTAGGTGCAGACGGTGGGTCTATCCGGCACGACGGTTCGTTTTTGGCCAAAGCCCAAGAGTGGGCAGGGCCAAGTGGTGTGGACATGATATTAGACCCTGTTGGCGCCCAGTATCTCAGCGACAATCTAACCGTATTGGGGTTAGGCGGCCGCTTAGTGCTCATCGGTTTAATGAGTGGTATACAGTCAGAAATTAATCTAGCTATGTTGATGATGAAGCGTACCCGCGTAATTGGTTCTACACTACGCGCACGCCCACTCGCAGAAAAAACTGCCGTTATGCAGGGTTTATTCAAAGACGTTTGGCCAAAAATTGCGGCGGGTGAGATACGCCCAATCATCGATGCACAATTCCCTATCCAAGAGATGCAGGCTGCGCACACCCTCATGGCAGGTAATGGTACTGTTGGCAAGGTGGTGCTGAATATCTGATATGAGTGAGCGGCGGCTTCAGTTTTTTCATCGCCGCCAGCGCATTCTACTGCATTGATGCAAAGTGCTGGGTCTGGCAATGACGCCAACCGAGGTTACTAATGCCTGCGGCTGCGAGCGTCTTCGTGGGCTTTCACAAACGCCAAGCAAGTACACAAGATGGCTATTTCTTCCTCGCCTGGTTCTATCTCAACGGTCATAACCAGTTTTTTTGAGCTAAAGCGGAATAAACTAAATAGGGACGCAATAATGTGTGGGAAGCTGGTATGAGCTACCGTTTTACCGTTGCGAATGAAATTATGCTTCGATATCCAGCCACTAACCACTTCAATCCTATAATCATCAGGACCAGGAACATCAAGAGTGAAGGATGATCCTAAAGTGCCACGTTCGTACCATTTCCTCGTGGAAACATCTTCAAGATGAGCAAACAACTGCTCCCCAACAAAAATTTTGTAGTGATGCCACTGTTGAGACGATTCGTCTTCTTCTATAGAAGCTAATTGTTCACCCTGCACATTTTGCAAAGACATTTTTGCTTGGTAGGACCAAAAATCATTTTTAGCAATATATTTGGCAACGCCAAAAAATTCCGAGATCGAATATTCCTTTTTAAAGAAGCCACTTGCCCTTATTTCATACCGCATATTAACCCTGATGATTAATGTTTATTGAGCGAGTATTTTGCCTGTTCTAGTGGGGGATGTGGAGCTCCTAGTTGTTTTATTCGCATGCTGAAAGATACTTTTGGCTATGTACTTTTGGATAAGCGAATTTTTTTGGCGCGGTGTGATCGCCCTGGGATAGTATTCGCATAATCTCCAGTGCCCGTTGGTCCAGAACCAAGAAAAGGAATATCGTAGTGTTCAGATTGAGCATAAACCATCACATTAAAAGTTGGTAAAATCTGGATAATATTTCAAAAGTCGGGTTTGGCGAATTTCTCGCAGCTTTCAAGTTAGAGGAAAAGCCCAGCCTTGTCAGCTTAGAGCTTAGAGTAGATGCAAATATCCGCCACAATAATGGTTTGTCGGAATGTTTTGGTCTTGCAATTTTTGTAACTGATACTTTGACTCTTTCTAAATGTGTTACTGAAAGCTGCATTAGCAATGATTTAGGCAATATATAAACTGTCTCTTATACACATCTGACGCTGCCGACG
>CAJXUL010000124.1 GCA_913060615.1 uncultured Gammaproteobacteria bacterium
AAATTAGACAAATATAGGACCGAGCCATGATTGATCAACCCTCTGCGACTGCAAACAATCAGCAGCTAGAAGACACACAAGAAGTAAAACGAAGCCTCCCACTGCGAAGCGTCGATGAACATGCATCAGAATTTGAGCGTTCTAGGCAGGCCAGTAAAACTTGGTCAATGGGGCAAGATTAGCCCTAGTATTTAGTCCTTTGGCTGCTCCTTTGGCTGCTCCTTCAGCAGGTGCAGCCAGTGGGGCCGGACGGTTAATCCACTTATCTCCCGCCCCCTCACCTCCGAGACAAAAAATTTACACCGAGCTTGCCCCCTGCTATTTCTGAGAAGCCGCTCTTAGAGCAGAAAAAACCTCGCCACGAGCGGTTCCTGAATTTAACCCAAAATAGAAAAACGCCTTCTCTAGCTAAACGTTGACGGTCTATTTAATGTTGGTTGCTCGCTTATCGTTTCGCATAAAAGCTAGCCTTCTCTTGAAAAAACAGGTAAACAAACTTAGGGTGAATGTGCCTTAAAAAAAATGCACCTCATCAAAGGGCCTTGAATAGCGTACTAACAAGCAACGCATAGGTCCTTCGCTAGAGGTGACTAATAATAAAAACGGAGACTTGAGTTCATGGCTACATCAGCGCAAAACAAAATTAAGATACAAAAAAATCGTAGAGCAATCTTTGAAGTAGAGGCAGCAGTCACATCAAATAGAGCGAAGGCATACGCATCACGTTCAATCGTCGAAGAAAATAGAGCCGGTATTTTAAAGAACTATACTGCTGCCTTTATGGGCAACAGACAGTTAGCAAATCAAAATACTGATGATGTTTTTAGAAACAGAAAAGCCATCCTGGCTACGCTTGAAGCTGATAATGATGTTGAAGCGAATTATAGAGAGTCTCTTATTAACGAAGCAAATTTGGATTTCTTGGAGCACCGCTCTAACCTGAATAGTGCAGTGCTTAATGTTAATGAAAAAATGGTGTTGGTAAACCAACTGTTAATCGACATTAACAGCACTATTATGAAAGCTAACGAGGGCATTGTGAAATTCAACGATGGTCAAATAGCGCAGAACAACAAACTTTTGGATGGTGGCCTTGCCAGTAACAAAACAACACCAGCAAAAAATGCGCAAAGAATTAAGGCCAACGCAGTTCGAGCAAAAGCGATCAAGACCAATGCTGTGGCTAACTCTAAGAAGATGGACACTATGACGAAGTCCATGCAAGCAAATCGCTCTAAAATTGACAAAAATTCCGCCGAGATAATGAAGCGACGAGAGGGTATTGTAAAAAACGCGGCTAATATCGTCAAAAACCAAGCAAGGGTTGCGAAGAGAATCTCTCCCTGAGAATCTCTTCCTAATAGATTCAGTGGTCGAACAGCGGGTAGCGTAATTTTGCGCTGCCCGCTTTATTGGCAAAAATAACAACACTGAGTAGGCTAATAAAAAGTCTTTATGCTGCATACGCGCCTAAAAAAACCGAGAACGAGAAAATTTGGTGATTTACGGGCGTCATTTGCGCAACAACAGAACCTTCTTGATATTGTCCTCTAAATACCGCCTTCTAACTTCTATCCTAATGTGACTCACTACCAAAAATGTATCATTCGGTTTCGGTCAGAATAAACCACTCAATCCGCAGGTTGACACTCCTATTAGTTCTTTTGCAGCCCCCACCTAAATATCTACCCTGATACCTTACAATTTGAACGATTGCGCCCTTTTGGTGTACATCCCTCGTTCAGTTAGGCAGACTCCGCCGAAGAGGAACCATAGGCGCACTAAGTCATGGGATACCTTATCCAAGTATAATAATAAATCGGAATAATTTATGAATTTGAACAACAACTTCGCCCTAACCTTGGGGTTAACCTCCATCTTACTAGGTTGCAGCGGCGGCAGCAGCAGCAGTGCTACCCCTGTTGTCACTACCCCTGCTGCCACTACATTTGAGTACGACCGTATTGCGGCTACTCATACCAACAAGGCTTGGGACTCGATTATTATAGGTAAGTTCATTAATGATCAGCAGGAATTTGTGGTTGATTATGCACCTAGCACTACCCGCGCAGTAGTCGAGACCACAACAAGCATGCAGATAGATTTTACTGGCACAACCATCGGTGAAAGCGCGGCTATCGACTTCAGTCGGACACTTACTGTTGCTGATGCAACCGTCACTAATTTATTCGAAACTGGTACTACAGATTCTGTTTTAGCGCAGTCCACTGCCCAAACATTTGCCGACGCGAACGTAAAATTAATTACTCATGATTTGGATTATCTAGCCAGTCAACGCTTGCAGTATACTGATACCGCTTTCGTAGAGAGCGATTTAATTGAAGGTAGAAACGAAAGTCTTTTTGCTGTGGCTTATGGCGATGCAACCGAAGCAGGTGACTTGCCCACAACTGGAACAAAAACTTACGATATTGCCATTGAGACCATCTTGGATGCGTGGGATGACGATGACACAGGACTTGCCGGCGAACGCACTGTGGCCACAGGCACTGCCTCCATCACCATAAACTTTGCTTCAAATGCAGTTTCTGGCACCCTCGTAATGGAACGATTCTATGATGAGGCTACTTGGGCGGTAGGTGGCGACGACATCCCTGAAGTAGACAACGGATTCCCGTTTACGGCAACCCTCGTCGACATGACCATGGTCGATGGCAAGTATAGTGGAGAACTTGACATACAAGAGGAAATTGATGGTGACGGTATTTTTGCAGGCGGCGGTGTTATAGAAGGTTTGTTGTTTGGACCAGATGCTGACGAGACCGGCATTGTTTTCACAGCAGCCAGAGATGACGAGGGTGGAGATACCACAGACCTTATCCACTGGGATGCTTTTGGCTTCGGCATGGGTCTCTAAAAGGTTCTGATAAAATAGCTAACGAAAGGGCTTGCAGACAGCAGCCCTAGCGAGTGCACCAGATGTTTTGAATATGGCTGCGCGGTTCTTGGAGGGGGTTGCCTCTCTGAGGAATTGTATCGGCGTTTGGGTGTGTTTCCTGCCGAATAAAGTAAGGGTAAACGTAAGCGCAAATATAACTGCCACCTCTCGGCCCCAGCTCTCAACCTATATTTCTACCTATATACCTACCTATATTCATACCTAACTTATAGCCTCATGTTCAGTTTGTACCAACAGCAGCAATTGCCTTCACCGGCTAACTGTTTTTTTATCACCTCTACAGCCTCAAGATGAGCAAAGTGAACCTAACGGAAACTACCAAATTGCATTCGTATCTAAGTGCCCGGGCAGCGCACCTCAAATGCCAAGCGCTTTTCGTACTGGCAAATACTAGCCAGTTCAACGGCATGCCCTTTACCTCTCGGGTGGCTAAAGGGTGGTCAAAGAGTAGCTCAACAGTAACTAGCAGATAGCTAAATTTTTACTTCCGCTCCCCTTCCCACTCACTCTCTAGCAATCTAGCGCCGCGCAGGATATTGCCCATCGCATAGTTACCTTCGTGGCAAGCATATTCGTAAACTTTACTGTCGTTGGCAGACCAAACGTACTCTCCACTCCACTCTTCCTCCCACACAGTTGGGTCTTTTACCGTGAAGTCATAGAGCAAGTCACCGGTATCCATACGACTAAAGCGTTCGGTTACCGTTAAGTTTTCGTCTGCGCCAAACAGGCCGTTGGGTACTTTGAAGTGCTTGGTTTCTACAACTAAAACATCGCCCTCCCAATAAGCGATAGAGTCGCCTAAAGATTTTCTGTTTTGGCCTGAGGTATGTTCCGAGTTAATGCGGATAATGCGCGCGTCATGGACCATCTCTTGCAAAATCATCACATGATCATCGGTCTGGATAATGCGCTTATAGTTGTTATATAGACTAGGAATAGTGGGGACTGTTGCCGCAAAGCTAATGAGGCAGCGTTCAGAGGGGGCTAGGCTTTCTGGACCGTCAAATGGCCCTGGTCCTTTGTGTGCTAGCCACGAGGCTGTGCCATCATTGTCATGCCTGAAACTTTTGTATCTTGCCGCGCTGCGCATTAATGCAGCAGTTTTCATTTTTGGTTGCTGGCCATTCTTGGGCGCGTACAAAATTGAGGTTCTGAACTTGCCGTCAATTTCGAAGATATTGCTGCCGGGGTCTACCCAAAACGCGTTATAGCCCCCTACGCCACCTGCTCCAGCCGTATTATTTCCGTCTCCGCCTTTCACAGGCGCTTTGCGGTCCGCGCTGCTTTCGCGGCTAAAACTATCGTACCGAGCGGCCATCTGCTGTTGAACTTTTGCCGCTTCTTCTGTGGTCATAAACTGCTGATCGCCAAACTCTTTGGGGCGGGTCAGTGGCGTCAGTGTGCCGGTGTCATAGGTGCCCGAGAGGTCTGGCTTGCCGGTATGTGTCCGCTTAATCTCCGCGTGCACTAAAGTTAGATTAAGACTGAGCACAAGCAGAATAACTGTGCTTTGAAATACGTTGATCGTTGGCATGAGTGAGACTTCTCTCTTGTTAAGCCCTAGCAATATATCTGAAAGCTCCTGCACCCGCGAATGACGAATTTGTTTTGCACGTGTCAGTTTCGCCGCTGTTCCAAGCTATTATTTAGGCCTTCATTTTTGCTGAAGACGGATCGTAGAACGGTGCAAATTGAATTTGCGCAGGATAACGCTGCATGGCCACCTCCACTTCAAAGTCGCCCTCTTTAAGCCAGCTTGCACTGACGCCAATTTCATTATTCAGCACCGCAATGGCCAGGCTTTTGTTTACCCGGTGTCCCCAGGCCGCAGAGGTTGTTAGACCCACTTGAATACCGTTGCGGTAAATCGGTTCGTCGTGAATCATAAAGGGCGCATCAACCGCGTTTATAGCCAGTGACACCAACCGCCGTGTTTGCACACCCTTTGTCCCGGTTATTGCTTTGCGGCCAAGAAAGTCTGGGCCGCTAGGTTCATCATTGCCTCTAATGGCTATCGCAAAACCCAAACCAGCCTGATAGGGGTTAATATGATCATGGATATCATGACCCCAATGACGGTAGCCTTTTTCCATTCGACAAGCATTCATGGCATGCACGCCTGCTGGCTTTAGCCCATGCGCCCTACCCGTCTGCATTAAGGTGCGCCAAAGCGCCAACGCGTGGTCACGGTGGACATATAGTTCAAAGCCCAGTTCGCCCACATAACTCAAGCGATTTGCTCTAACGGGTATGTCGTTGATTAAATATTCTGCTGAATGGTAATACGCCAAATCGGCGATGCGCTGGTCTGAACCTTCCATGAGCTGCGCCAGAATAACCCGAGATTTTGGCCCCATTAAGCCAAGTATGACTAGCTCCGAGTCGTGCTCTACGCTGCAATCAAAGTTGTTTTTGTTTTTGTGTTTGGCTAACCAGTAGCTGTCACGTAGCTCTGACGCGCAGGCACTGACCACCATGAATTTGCTTGGCGCTAAGCGGGTGATGGTCACATCGGCTTCTATACCCCCATCTTCGTTTAGCCATTGGGTATAAACAATTTGATTGGTGTCGACATCTAGGTCATTGGCGGAAAGCCATTGTAAGAACACCAGTGATTCTGCGCCTTCAACAATAAATATTGGATAACTAGATTGATCAAACAGCGCTGCGTTGTTCATTACCGCATCGCACTCAACTTGGCAGGCCTCAAACCAATTGGGCTTACCATAAGTATATTTGTAGCTATTTTCATCGCCCAGAGCGAACCAGTTAGCACGCTCCCACCCGGCCAATTCGCCAAATACTGCGCTGTGTTCTTTAAGGGCCTCATGCACAGGGCTAAGACGTTCATTGCGACTGGTTGCATATTGACGGTACGGCCAATGCATAGCGTAAAGTAGTCCCAATGTTTCTTTGGTGCGCTCATACAAAAATTTGCTTTCACTTTGAAAGGGAAAAGTCCTGCGCACATCTACGTCCCACAAATCCATAGGCGGTTTGCCCTGCTGCATCCACTGAGCCAAGACCTTGCCAGCGCCACCGGAGGATTGAATGCCAATGGAGTTAAAGCCGCAGGCAACAAATAGATTCTTAACTTCCGGGGTTTCGCCTAACAGATACCGATCGTCTACGGTAAAACTCTCGGGGCCATTAAAGAAAAGATTGATGCCAGCACTTTCTAACTCGGGCATACGTCTAAGGGCTTTTTCAAATATAGGCTCAAAGTGCGCAAAGTCTTCTGGCAGTGAATCGAAACAAAAATCTTTGGGAATGCCGTCCATGCCCCAGGGTTTGGCCTCTAACTCAAAGCAGCCGAGCAAGAGTTTGCCCGCGTCATATTTGTAATAGACCTGTTCGTCTGGCATGCGCAGGGTGGGTCGCATTTTTGTAAAGCTGGGTATCGGTTCGGTAACAAGGTAAAAGTGCTCGGCTGCGTGTAAAGGCAGTCTCACGTTATGTTGACTGGCAAAATCTCGGGACCACATACCGCCTGCTATAACCACCTGCTTGGCGCGGATCAGCGTGCCGTCTTCAAGATAAACGCCGACCACAATATCGCCTTCAATGGCAAGACGGTCCACTGTTGTTTGCTCCGCAATCATCGCTCCGCGGTTTCGCGCACCTTTGGCAAGCGCCAAGGTTGTGTCTATGGGATTAGTTTGCCCATCACCGGGCAAATACACCGCTCCGTGCATATCCGATGTGTCTATTTCTGGCCATTGTGCATTGACGAAGGATTTATCTACCATCTCGCAATCAACGCCAAACGCATTGGCCATGCTGGCTTGGCGTTTAAGCTCTTCAAATCTTTCCGCATGGAGCGCCATGGAAATAGAGCCGGTTTTTTGATAGCCGGTTTCCTGACCAGTTTCTTGAGCAAGATGAGCGAATAATTCTGTGGTGTATTGAGAGAGCCGGGTCATGTTTTGCGACGCGCGTAGCTGGGCCACCAACCCCGCAGCGTGCCATGTAGTGCCGCTGGTTAACTGCTTACGCTCTAACAAAAGCACATCTGCAACACCCAGCTCTGTTAGGTGATAAGCGATAGAGCAGCCAATAATGCCCCCACCTATTATTATGACTTCAGCGGAATTTGGCAGGTTTTGCATGTCTGACCTCAGAAAAATTACTTGTCTACAAAACCGCAAACGTAAAAATTTGTCAATTCCCAATCACTCAAATAATGCTCACTCGTCAAGCCTTTGAGTATAGATAAGCACACTTTGGGGGTGTTAAGTGGGTCGTAAGCTTTTTCTAGTTACTGCCTTTTTTTGGGCTATGATGCTGGAGCAAGTTTAACCAAGGCGCTTATCTCTAATGATCGCAAATGAAATTCAAGCGTCGGCAAAAGACCCCGCCTACGGCTGGGTTATGGTGTTCGCGGTATTTACCCTGAGTGCTTTGGCCTTTGGTACTTTAGGTACCATTTCAGTTTTCCTTAAGCCACTATCTACGGAATTTGGTTGGACTCGCGGCGAGACCTCACTGGGCTATACCGTGATCTCTTTTTCTTCGGCGATATTTGGAATTTTGTGGGGCTATATCGCAGATAAATACGGCACTCGGTACTTTGGCTTTATCGCCGCCATTGCCATGGCCGGCAGCCTTTTTGCGCTGAGTGGGCAGCAAAGTATTTATCAGTTCTACGGACTATATTTTCTCTTCGGCGCCTTTGGTAACGCTATGGTGACCTCGCCATTGTTTGCAAACGTGGGCTTTTGGTTCACCCATAAGCCCGGCTTGGCGCTTGGTGTTACGGCCTCTGGTGGCGCGGTAGGACAAGGTGTTGTGCCTTACCTATGCGCAATGTCATTAGAGCAATATGGCTGGCAGACCACCTATGTTATTAGCGCGGTTGTATATTTTTGCATCGCCTTCCCTATTGCGTTTTTAATCAAAGAATCGCCGCTTCGAGAAGTAGCGCGAAATAACCCCGAAGTGGAAGTTCGCAATTTCCCACTGTCCGAGCGTGAGGTTATTATTTGGATCAGTATGGCCATTATTTTTTGCTGTAATTGTATGGCAGTGCCTATTGTGCATTTAGTGCCGCTTTTGACAGACAATGGGCGCACTTTGGATGAGGCGACTACGGTTTTAACCCTGCTTATGTTCAGTGGCGCTTTTGGTCGCATTGTCGGCGGCAAGCTGGGCGACACCATTGGCGCACTACCAGGCTATATTTTGATGTCTGCCGGGCAGACTGTTTCAGTACTTTGGTTTCCCTACTTTCATAGCGATCTGAGCCTTTATCTATTGGCTATCGTATTTGGCTTTACCTATTCAGGGGTTATGTCATCTATTTTGGTCTGCACTAGAAACATGGTGTCAGCGCGATATTCCGGTCGCGCAATGAGCATTACATCGTTCTTTGGTTGGATTGGTATGGGCACCGGCGGCGTTGTTGGCGGACTACTCTTTGATGCCACAGGTAACTATGACTACTCGTTCACCTATGCAGCTGGAGTAGGCGTGATTAACTTAATAATTCTTGGTTTGTTTTTTATGCGCATAAAAACTCAAGGCGCTCTTAAGCCCGCCATCGCATAAGTTAAATACAACATCTATACGCAGTAATCGCCGCAAACAAAGCTCGCTCCAGCAACTAATTACTATAGGATTGAAGTCAGGCGAGGGAGAGGAAACGCAAGCATGACTGCAGATGAAGCATCTCAGGGTGAGGCACTAACACACCCAGAAAAGCACCCAGAAAAGCATCCACACCCGCTGAAGTCGGCTTTAGTCTGGCTGGGCGTACTCTTAGTTATTGCGGTGGGCATATATTTCCAAAACCCTGCTTATGCCCTGCTGGGCGCGTTGTTCCTGCGCTTAAGCCTAGACGTAAACCCAATCAAGAAAAGCGGCACAATTGGCAAACTTAGCCTGCAAACGGCCATTGTTTTGCTCGGCTTTTCCTTGGGTATAGACCTGTCTCTTATACACATCTCCGAGCCCACGAGACGGACTCCTATCTCG
>CAJXUL010000125.1 GCA_913060615.1 uncultured Gammaproteobacteria bacterium
TTCAACACGCCGATCTATTTGCTGCTGACGCTCAACCATCATTGCTACGTCTTCATCGTAGAGTTGCTCGTAGGCTTTGGCGTAAGCTAAGCCTACTTTCTCTTTCGCTTCAGGCGGCACATCTGGCACGTAGAAGTCGACAACAATATCGAGCACATTTTCGCCTTCCACAAACACATGGGTCCAAATTTCAGCACCCTTGTTGGGCCCTTCTAAGTTACGGGTAATCCACCGGCGCGCCTGACGATCCAACTTCAGTTCGATAAGACTATTCGAGGGCTGACTAGCGCCAATATTACCCACTTCTGCCCGCCAGCCCCAAGCACCAGCGTCTAAACAGCGAATCTCAGCGAAACTACTTTCATGAAGGTGGGGTAAATGCGCCCAATCCAAGGTGTTTTCGTACATCCGCTCAATACTGACGGGAAGTCGACGGCGATAACTACCCACGTGATTAACGCAGTTATCTGCTTGCGCTGGATGAAAAGTATATTTCACATTAAGGCCGTGCTGTTGTTATGAGTCATACGCACCCGGAGCTCGCCCACAACTTACCAAAAACTCACCCAAGCCAGCGTTAGCCATCTAAATAGCGCTCACTTGTTTCATCTCATAACTCATTGTGGCTCCATCAATCTCCGCAACGACAGGCTGAGCTACCCAAGCCTTTTGTAAATCTAAGCACAGTGTTTCGCGCATAATATAGTCTTGATGCTCTTCAATGGCCTGAGCCAAATCGCCTTCAGCAAAATAAATCACCGTAATGCGATCAGTCACTGCAAAGCCGCTGTCTTTTCTACCACGCTGAATGCGATTAACCACTTCACGAGCATAGCCGCCACGAATCAATTCCGGTGTTAAAGTACAATCTAAGTCAACACTGATTTGACTATTTGATACGGTATTGGTGCCTGGCTTAGCTTGTTGTTGAACCTGAATTTCTTCACCGCTAAAGACTTCAACATCACCATTGGCCTCCAAGCTTATACTGCCCTGGCTCTGTAGCTTTGCTATATCGTCAGGCGAGAGCGCACTAATCTGGGCTGCGAAAGCCTTCATACGCTTACCCAAACGCTTACCCAGTAACGGGAAGTTCGCTTTAGCCTGCAGTTCAATATATTCCGACTCATTAGCAGAATAGCGCACCTCCTGAACGTTAAGCTCTTCACGAACATAACTCTCAAGCAACCGCATATCATCTAGCAACGCTTCATCGCGGTTAATAATAGTTAAACTAGCCAGCGGCGTGCGCAGTCCAATCTTAACTTCTTCGCGCTTTTGCCGACCAAGCAATATCACCTGCTGCATACGATCTACTGCAACCTCAAGAGTCGGCTTAACTTTTTGCTCATCGGCCATGGGATAGTCACACAAATGTACCGATTCAGGACTAGGCGCACGACCAGCCAAGCGCTCTAAAGATTGGAAAAGATGCTCTGAAATAAACGGCGTAAAGGGCGCCATCACCTGCGCAAGTTCAAGTAACACTTCGTAAAGCGTGCTGTAAGCAGCTATTTTGTCCCCGGTGATTTCCTCACCCCAAAAACGACCGCGATTCAACCGAATATACCAGTTGGTCAAATCTTCAATGAACTCGAACAACTGAGGAACAACGTTGTAAAGCTTATAATCTTCCATTTCTTTGGCGACATTGCTCTTCAGCGTTTGTAGTCGTGATTGCAGCCACTGATCTAAAACGTTGTCACCAAAATGCAGACCCTTGTCCGGCGACCACCCATCAATGGCAGCATAGGTGCGCAAGAAAGAAAATGCGTTGTACCAAGGCAACAAAGCACGACGCACCATGTCTCTTACACCGACATCAGCAAAACGTTGTTCTTCACCCCGCACTAGGCCAGAGTTGATGCAGTACAAACGCAAGGCATCTGCGCCATACGCTTCCATTAGATCGTCTGGCGGCGTGTAGTTACGCAGGCTCTTAGACATCTTTTTGCCGTCTTCGGCCATTACCATGCCGTTAACGATGACGTTTCTAAAAGCTGGCTTATCGTACAATGCCGCCGCTAAAACCGTGAGGGTATAGAACCATCCGCGTGTTTGATCTAGACCTTCCGCAATAAACTCTGCGGGGAATCCGGCTTCAAAGACTTCTTTATTTTCAAACGGATAGTGCAATTGTGCATAAGGCATTGCGCCAGACTCGAACCAACAGTCTAAAACTTCTTCAATACGTCGATAGGTACCTTCTTCACCTTCAATGCTGAAAGTTAGGCCATCTACGTGCTCACGGTGCAGATCATCTACCTTGACCCCAGAATATTGCTCTAATTCTTCAATAGAACCGATACATAGGGCATTTTCCGTAACATCATTAATCCACACGGGTAACGGCGTACCCCAAACGCGATTACGCGATATAGACCAATCAATAGAGCCTTCCAACCAGTTACCAAAACGCCCACCCTTGATATGGCTAGGCACCCAGTTAATCTGCTCGTTAGCCTTTAGCAATTTGTCTTTAATGGCCGTAACTTCCACATACCAAGACGGAATCGCTCTGTAAATCAACGGCGTATCGGAACGGTAGCAATATGGATAGCTGTGCTGAATAACCTCTTGGCGATAAAGTACGCCTTGGGCTTTCAATTTATTGATAATTTCCTTATCCGCAACCTTTACATGCTGTCCAACAAAGTCCGGCACTTCATCGGTAAATTCGCCATGAATGGTCACCGGACAAACGAAGGCCTCAATACCATGGGCACGCAGCACACGATTATCGTCTTCACCAAATGCTGGCGCCTGATGCACAAGTCCTGTACCACTTTCTGTGCTGACGTAGCCATCGCTGACTACGACAAAACCACCCAGCTCCTGCATATCTTTGAAATAATCAAAAATAGGCGCGTATTTCATGCCCACTAGCTCAGAGCCCGTAACAGTTTTTACAACCTCAAATTCACTGTCGCCCTGATAGTGAGACAGACGCTCTGTGGCCAAATAAATCTTTTCCCCAGACTCAGGATCGACAACCAACGAATATTCAATATCCGGTCCCACACAAACCGCCAAGTTAGACGGCAAAGTCCAAGGCGTTGTTGTCCAAATAGCTAGGTGTGCGTCTTCATCCAACAATTTCAGCAGTACTGTCACCGCAGGATCTTGAACATCCTGATAATTAGAGGTGGCCTCGAAATTAGCCAGCGGCGTACCAAGAGCGGTAGAAATGGGCATGACCTTCACGCCCTGATAAATGAGCCCTTTGTCCCAAAGCTGCTTAAACACCCACCACAAAGATTCCATATACCAAACGTCCATGGTCTTGTAGTCGTTATCAAAATCAATCCAGCGACCAATGCGCGTAATAGTATTGCGCCACTCGCCTACATATCTTTGCACAATGCCACGGCACTCGTCGTTGTAGCCCGCAACACCGAGCTTTTCTACCGCTTCTTGGGCAGACAAGCCCAGTTGCTTATCAATCTCATGTTCTATAGGCAAACCATGACAGTCCCAGCCAAAGCGTCGCATTACATAGCGACCCTTCATGGTCCAGTAGCGCGGCACAATATCTTTTATCGTACTGGCAACAAGATGACCGTGGTGCGGCAAACCGGTGGCAAACGGAGGGCCATCGTAAAAAATATACGGCTGCTTACCCTTGGTGTTGTTTAAGGATTTTTGAAATGCCCCTGTGTCTTCCCAAAACTTGAGAATGTCGTGTTCCATCTCAACAAAGGAAAACTGGGCGCTATCAGATGACTCAGACATGTATAGATATTCTATGGCTTAAATTCGGCGCTTATAGTACCTATTTTGGCGGCAGGATGCTGTCAACTTGATTAGGAAAAGGATAGCCTTTTAATGCTTAAAGAAAGGGATGAGACAGATGGATCTGAAAAACATGCAAATCGGGGCCGTATTTCCCCACAATGAAATCGGCACTGACCCCAGCGCAATCAAAGCATACGCCCAGGGTGTAGAAGCATTAGGCATCAGCCACTTGTTGATTTATGACCATGTATTAGGCGCAGACCCAGACAGAGAAGGCGGCTTTCGCGGGCCTTACGACAAGGATGTGGCCTTTCACGAGCCCCTCACCACCTTCGCATTTATAGCTGCTGTGACGCAAAAGCTGGAAATGATCACTACAGTTATGATTCTCCCTCAAAGGCAGACCGTGTTGGTGGCCAAGCAAGCTGCTCAAGTAGCATTACTATCAAACAACCGCTTTCGCCTAGGCGTAGGCGTGGGCTGGAACCAAGTGGAATACACTGGCCTTAACGAGACCTTCAACAACCGCGGGCGTCGGCAAGCAGAGCAAGTAGAAGTCATGCGCAAGCTGTGGAGCGAAGATTCAGTAGACTATACCGGCGAATATCACCGCATAGACAAAGCCAGCATTAACCCACGACCGAGCAAACCAATCCCAGTTTGGTTCGGTGGATCTGCGCCGGCGTTGCTTGACCGCACAGCTAGGCTGGGTGATGGCTGGATACCTTTAATGGGCGCGAATGAAAAAGCTCAAGCATGTCTGGACCACATGAAGGCAAAGCGTGAAGAGGCTGGGTTGAGCTTTGACGGCTTTGGCATTCAGTCACAGGCCCAATACGCTGGTGGCGATGCCGATCGATGGGTTAAACACGCTAAAGCTTGGCAGAACATGGGCTGCACCCACTTAGCGGTAGCCACCCACAATGCCGGAGAAACAAATGTAGATGGTCATCTAAAACGCATTGAAGAATATCAACGCGCTCTGCAGGGATAGCTTTCAGCCACGTTTAAGAGGACTACTCAATTAAAAAGTGGCCCACCTGGGCCTCCAGCCAGCTTTGCGCCATAAAACGGCTCGCCTACCCGCCCACAAGGGGGCAGGTGTGCCTAACGCTGTCCGCGTTCGAGCTTTTCGAGCTTTAAACCTACAGCGGAACCTTCTTCGAATCCGGGCCAATAATTATGCGCCTCACCCGGCACACCATCTTTCACCGAGTAAGTCGCCTCTGCTCCGTCGGGGTAAACATCTAAAAACTCTAGCATCGAAGCATCACCCTTGAGGTGATAGTTAAAATAGGCAGTGGCAAAATGATCCATTACGTTGTTCATGCGCACGTTATCCCAGACGGGATCCGTGTAGTGATCTGCCCCTTCGCCTGTTGCGCTGTCTAGTATTTCTCGCGGCAGCGGATTCGGTGCGCCTGCATTGTGCCCGGCGTTCTTATAGGTAAGCAGGTAGCGATCGCTATTAACCGCTGCTTGGTAGATGGCGCGCACTCCGTTCTCGTAACCAGAAACAGTGTCGGCGTCACCAGCGAGGTAAAACGTCGGCACTTCGATGCCGGCTAAGTCTTGCTCGCGCCAGACCCCTTGCCCCATACCCCATGGCGCAATGGCGAAGCCCGCTTTAATGCGCGAATCAAGGTTATCTTTGAACTCTGGATTACCTGTCCCATGCAATGCTAGCAAGTCATTGGGTGGCGCCATGGGCGACGGGACGACTGCGTCGCTATAGCCGCCTCCGAGATTATTCACCAGTCCGTATCCGCCCATCGAATAGCCTACGACACCAGTGTTGTTAGCATTGAGCATGCCGGCAAGAAAGCTACGGGTATCGGATGACAGCTGAGCCATGCTCTCAATCACAAAACGCTGATCGAGTGGACGGTTATACAGCGTGCTAGAGAAAGCCTGCATGTCATCATATGTGCTGTCTGCGTGATCAATCGAGACTACAACAAAACCCTTGCTCGCCAAGTTCTCGCCGAGATGACTCATTAGGTAACGATTACCCGGGTAACCATGGGAAATAACGACCAGCGGGAACGCGCCTTTTCTTTTATCGGGGGCGGCATCGCGCACAGCCTGACCAGCAAGCGTGGCGATAATCTCTGGGTTACGCGTAATTGCTCGATATTCTCCCCCGCGCAACTGACCGCTAGCGAGCAGTGCCGGATACCAAACCTCCACGGTTAAACTGCGGTCATAGATCGCAGCCTGGGCACCGCGCTGAGTGTTAAGTACGTCTACGCGACCTGGGTCCACAAGCGTCAATGTGCGCACGCCAATATCGTGGTCGCCGTAGGCGGCTAGACTAGGTGCATCAGGACGAATGGTATCTATGCGGTTAGCTTGAACATTGCTTGTGACAGAACTCATGATAAGCACTCCTACGAACGTCAGAAATTTAACGGCCGTCACGGCCATTAGAGAGAAAGCAGTCTTTCGATGAGACAAATAAAAGCGCGTCATGGTAATGGTCATGGTCAAATCCAATGAAATGAATAGTCAGAAAATAGCGAGGCACCTAGACTATTACCTCAGGGTATTGCCACGCAATGCCCTGAGGTAAATCAAAGTGTCGCCAGCGCAGCTAAAAACTCTACCCCACAAGAGTTAGCCCAGCCTTTAGTTGGTTAAGTGAATGGAGTACATTCGGTCTAACGTTCAAGACTCATTAAGGTAGGTTACGCGGTGAACAATGTAGCGATAATTAGAAGCTTCATGGCAGCTTGGTCAAATCTAAATGCTGAGGCGTTAGTTGAATACTTTTCCGAAGATGGCATTTACTACAATATGCCAGCTCAGCCGGTTCAAGGGCATGAGAACCTTAAGTTATTTATTGAGGGGTTTATTGCTCCCTGGACAAAAACCACTTGGGAAATTTTGCACATAATAGGTGACGGTGATGTAGTCGTTGTGGAGCGCATCGACCGCACAGAAGTAGGCCATATCAAAGTAGATTTACCTTGTTGCGGTGTATTTGAAATGCGCGATGGGAAGATCAAAATATGGCGGGACTATTTTGATATGGCCACTTACACAAAAGCCTTTGCCAAGGATAAAAATTAAACTCGAACATGGGTCAAAGACTTTCCTTGCCTTGCTACGTGCCTAGGCTGAGCCTGGTAGTAGGTTAACGACCGACTGCTATTGCGCCTTGCAATGCAGGTGCAATTGCCTGTTGATGTCGTCACGCACTCGGCAAATAAAGGGGCAAATAAAGCGCAATATAATCGCTTTATAACCTCAACTCACCACCTTCCTATCTATCTATCTATCTATCTACAGTCTTTTCTGAACAGCAAACGCTAACGTACCCCTGCATCACCTGAAGCAATCTCATACTACTTTCAAAGCAATTAGAGCCACCCAACTCCCCTTAGGGCAACTTTAAAATCAGCACGGCCCCACAGAGTGATTGGGTAATCCTCCCCTGAGCGCCTCGCCCAAGCACCCCCATAGATATCAGCTTGAGCGGCTTTATTAACGACTAGACATTAGTATGTCTAAGCGGCTGGCGAGTTTTTCCATAGACCCTGCAAAAACCGGGACCACTAACTGGTCAGTGCCAGCGGCAGCGTAGGCCGCAATAGTCTGCGCATTCACAGGGTGGCGATTTGGCCCGACAATCAGCTGAATATCACGCCTGGAACGCCCACTGGCAGCCAAAGCTGCATCTAACCCTGGCAGCCGCTCTACTAGCGCCTCTGGGGTTAAATCATATCCATACCAACCGTCACCCATCCGCGCAACGCGTCTTAACGCAGGGTCAGACTCACCACCAAAAATAATCGGCGGGTGGGGTTTTTGCACGGGCTTAGGATTAAAGTGGCACGGTGCCAGCTCGACGGTTTTACCCGAGAACTCTGAAATGCCGTCAGACCACAGGGCGCGCATAACCATAATATATTCTTCAGTCCTAGAGGCTCTTGTAGAGAAGTCCATGCCTAGGCTGTCGAACTCCTCTTTTAACCAACCAATGCCGACACCAAAGTCCACCCGACCGCCAGACAAATAATCTAAATCCGCAACCATTTTGGCCGTGTACACAGGTTGCCGCTGAGGCACTAAACAAATACCCGTACCTAGTCGAACGCGCTCAGTGTGAGCGGCGATGAAGGTTAAAGCAGTGAAAGGATCTAGTAGACCTTCAGGGTTGCCGGGAATGCGACCGTCATCTGCATACGGATACGTGGAAGCGTACTCTGGATAAAACAGCACATGCTCAGGCACCCAAATGCCATGCACCCCTTTCGCCTCTACCATTTGCACAGCGTCTTTGATGAATCCAACAGGCGTATGTTCATTAAACGCCATAGCGACACTAATTTTCATCGTTCCCTCTCCCAAAGGTAAAGAACATAGCATAGCTTGGGAAGTTGCTCTTGTGGGAGCACCTGCTCTACCTTTCTTTGCAAGAGGGCGTTGAGCGCAAAAACCGTTGAGCGCATTTAGGCTACCTTCAAAGGCAACCTCAAAAGCCTCTTTCTGAAGCCTCTGCGTTCATTTAGCTTGAAGCGGCACCCGCTTTAATAAAATCCACCACCAAACCAGGATCTTGCATCGCAATAAAGTGCGTCAACTCGGGCAATAAAACATCTTGCCCCTGCTCAAATTGTTCCGCCAGTTCTGGCCAAGTAGGCGATGCCGAAAAATCCATGTCTTGGCTTGAGGTATCTCTGGGTTTCGCTCGCAATACAACCACAGGCGCTTTAATTGTTGGGATCAAAGCATATAAATTTTCGTCAAAATCAGCCATATAAACTGAAGCCTCTACTTTGGGCGGGCAAGCCAACTCTAACCCTTCACCCGCAGAAGAAGGTACAAGACCGTGTTCGCAATAATCGACGAAAACCTGTGGCTCCCAGGTCACATATGGAGCACGCTCGGCGTAGCGATCGTGCATGTCTGCAACCTGTCTCTTATACACATCTCCGAGCCCACGAGACGGACTCCTATCTCGT
>CAJXUL010000126.1 GCA_913060615.1 uncultured Gammaproteobacteria bacterium
GCTCGGAGATGTGTATAAGAGACAGATTATTACTTGCACATGCACTATTTATCCAATCATGAGGGCAATATAGATGAAACTCATTTTCACTCTGTGCATGACCAGTATCTTATGCGGCTGCGTAAACTCCACCATACAACAAGTCAGAGAGCGTGAAACCGGCATACAACTGGGCGACTCTGTTGTGGTCTTAGGACGCAGCAACAGACCCAGCCACGAAGAAACTGAAATCAACTTTGTCGACTGTGTAGCGAAAGATTTGGCCAAGGGCGCCAATGGACTCAATGTTGTCAGCGAACAGAACTTTAAAGACCAAACTTTTCCTTGGTTTGAACCGCGCACCGCACCGGTAAAGGTCAATGAGTTACCTCAACTCCTAGAGCAACGATTACTCGCTGACCGCCTTAGCGACCTAGGCATTAAGTACCTGATTTGGCTGGACGGCAAAACCCAACGCACCTCCTCTTCTGGTTCACTGGCTTGTTCAGTGTCGCCTGGTGGCGGAGGCTGTTTTGGTTTTTTAACTTGGGACAACGATGCGTCTTATGAGGCCACAATTTGGGACACCGACGACGGCAAAACCGTGGGCCGCATATCCTCAGACGCAGATGGCACCAGTTATATGCCGGCTATTGTTATCCCTATTCCAATTATCGCCAGAGTGCAAAACAACGCCTGTAATAGTATGGCGAAGCAAATACAGGGTTTTTTGCTCAATGACGGCAGTTCATAAGCACGACTACGCCTTCTTAAGTACAAATACTTAAATGCAGCCATTTAGGTACAGCCGATTGCGTGTAACCTCTCCCTAGGCTGTGTACAAGAGAGGCACCGGGAAGCGGCCAGAGTATCTTACTGCTGTTGCTATCAAGACGGCCTTATTTCAACAATTTCACCCTCGCTGCGATCTGGCTCCACGCTGTACCACTCTTGCAAGCTGACCTGATGCTTGGACGAAACTTTGTCGCAGAACTCGTAGAAAGTCGGTCTGCCCGGATCAGCAATAATAATCCGCTCCACGCCATTATTAATGGCCCGATTAACCATCTTCACCAATGGCTCTACCAAAGAGTCCCAGAAGCAAATATCACTGCCCAAAATCACCTGGTTTTGACCCAAATCTGGCCCTTTAAGCTTGGTAAAATCTGCTTTGCGAGTTTTCACTTCTACAGAATTAATTTCTGCAAAAACGTTCAGGAATGGAAATACAGCCGGATCTAAGTCCACGGCAGTGACCTGGGCCTTGAATTTGTGTGCGCAAAAAACCGACGCACCACCCCAGCCACAGCCAAGATCGAGGACGCTACAGCCTTTGCTTATTGGGTTGTGGGTCAAATAGTCCATGGTCAAAAACGCCGAACCCCAAGTGCGCGTGCCATGCACAGAGGGCTGATGTATCTTTTTTAGCGCCCGGATCAGTTTGTGCTTTTCTGTGAGCAAAAAGATGCCATAAACGTAGTCGACATTAGGGTCCGGCAGTCGCTGGAGCTTTGGCATAGAGGCGTCTTAATTTCCGGTTAGTTTGAGTTTTAGCTGGCAATGAGCAGCATTAGCGCCAGCTTCCACCCCAGTCTACAACACAGAAAGCATTGTTAGCGTTTTTTCCGCCCATTGTGTATCCAGTTCAATGGTCCCGCCCCACCAATGGCTTTTCTTAGGCACTACTGACTATTAAAACCGCCGGTACCTTTTGACCAAGCAAAAACTGCCTGATATCAATTAAACCGTTAAGTTTTGGACCATTTCACGGACAATTCATCAATAAACGCGTACCTTCAGCGCAGTGGACCGCCCCGCATTGCAATAGGTCAAGTAATGTACACCCTAGACCTAATTGCAGTTTGGACACGCGCCCCCACTAACAAGGGGTAGGTTGATTGATTTACTTGGACATTGCTCGGGAGGTACCATAGCCCTGTTTAAAGTACGCCAAATGCGCCGCCAATAAATGCGGCAAGCAGCCATCCAAAGACCTCTTAAAATCAGGAGACACAGTGAGTCAGACATCTGTTGATGATCTAGTCGAAGCCCGCAGCGAATACAGCGCTGGATTCGTCACCGATATTGAGTCCGATACCTTAGCACCGGGATTGGACGAGGATACCGTGCGCTTTATTTCTGCACGAAAAGACGAACCACAATGGCTTACAGATTGGCGTTTAAAGGCCTTCGCACATTGGAAAACCATGCCTGAGCCAAAGTGGGCTCACGTGCATTACCCACCTATAAAATTTCAGGACATTTCCTACTACTCAGCGCCCAAGAGTCAGGCGGACGGTCCACAATCTCTTGATGAGGTAGATCCTGAGCTACTGCGCACCTACGAAAAGCTCGGTATCCCGCTGCATGAACAAGCTGTGCTAGCGGGTGTGGTTAACGCCAATGTACCCCCAGTGCCAAGCATGGGCTCTAATGTAGCCGTAGATGTCGTTTTCGACAGCGTATCAATAGCCACCACCTTTAAAGAAAAATTGGCGGAAGCTGGGGTGATTTTTTGCCCTATTTCCGAGGCTGTACACAGCCACCCAGAACTTATCCAAAAATATTTGGGTAGCGTTATTCCACAAAAAGATAACTTTTATGCGGCATTGAACTCAGCGGTATTCAGCGATGGCTCCTTTGTCTATATTCCCAAAGGCGTGCGCTGCCCCATGGAATTATCAACTTACTTTCGTATTAATGAGCGTAATACCGGTCAATTTGAACGCACACTCATCATTGCTGATGCAGGTTCCCACGTAAGCTACCTAGAGGGCTGCACTGCGCCAATGCGTGACGAAAATCAGCTCCATGCTGCGGTCGTTGAATTGATCGCCCTAGAAGACGCAGAAATTAAATACTCCACGGTACAAAACTGGTATCCAGGAGATGAGAACGGCAAAGGTGGCATTTATAATTTTGTTACCAAACGCGGATTATGTGGTGGCGCTCGTTCCAAAATATCATGGACTCAGGTAGAAACGGGTTCAGCCATTACTTGGAAATACCCAAGTGTTGTCTTGCGCGGCGATGATTCCGTTGGTGAGTTCTACTCTGTAGCCCTGACCAATAACTACCAGCAGGCAGATACCGGCACAAAAATGATCCACATGGGTAAGAACACCAAAAGCACCATAGTCTCAAAAGGCATCAGTGCGGGGTTCAGCGAAAACTGTTACCGAGGGTTAGTGCGTATTTCTCCGACAGCCGAGAACGCGCGCAACTTCACCCAATGCGACTCCCTGCTCATAGGCGGCCAATGTGGCGCACACACCTTCCCATACATTGAGAACAAAAATAACTCCGCCATCATCGAACACGAAGCCAGCACCTCAAAAGTCAGCGATGATCAGCTATTTGCTTGCCAGCAGCGCGGCATAGACAGCGAGAAAGCGGTAGGCATGATCGTCAACGGATTTTGTAAAGAAGTATTCCGAGAATTACCTATGGAATTTGCAGTGGAAGCAGGAAAATTGTTAGAAGTCAGTTTGGAAGGGGCCGTAGGATGAGTTTATTAGAAGTAACAAACCTCCACGCGACCGTAGGCGCTCAAGATCAGCAAAAAGCCATTCTTAAAGGGCTAAATATCAGCGTTAATCTAGGCGAAGTTCATGCAATCATGGGCCCCAACGGCTCAGGCAAGTCAACACTAGCCAACGTGCTGTCCGGACGACCAGGATATACCGTCACCGATGGATCGATGACTTTGGCAGATGAAGATTTGGCAGAGCTAGAGCCTCATGAACGTGCGCAGCTGGGACTGTTTCTCGCCTTTCAATACCCGGTAGAAATTCCAGGCGTATCGAACATGGAATTCCTCAAGGCCAGTGTCGACTCACTTGCTAGGGCTCGCGGCCAAGAGCAGCCCAACACAGCAGCTTTTATTAAGCAGGTCAGACTACTTGCCGCGTCAGTGGACCTAGACCCCCAGTTTCTTAAGCGCGGGGTTAACGAAGGCTTTAGTGGCGGCGAAAAAAAGCGTAATGAAATCATGCAGTTGCTGTTGTTGGAACCAAAACTAGCAATCCTTGACGAAACTGATTCAGGCCTAGACATTGATGCACTTCAGGTTGTCGCAGAGGGCGTGAACAGATACAAGAACGAAAATAACGGTGTAGTGCTAATCACCCACTACCAGCGACTGTTAGATTACATTGTGCCCGATTTCGTCCACGTCTTAGCGGACGGCAAAATTGTTCAATCCGGCGACAAGTCCCTAGCGTTGGAATTGGAAGACAAAGGATACGCATGGCTGACCTAAGCCTTCCTCAAGTTGTCACCATACCCAACTACTTCTCTCAGGGTTTGCTTGCGCTACCCGCAGAACTAGCCGACAGTAATGACGCGCCCAGCTTATTGACTGCGGCACTCAACAGTACCTTACATAGAGAGCGCTGGAAATATTCCAAAACAGCGCCTGTGCTAGAAGGTCTGAACAACGCTATGAACCTACCCACTATTGTTGGTGGCGAGCAACCAGGTATTCAAATCAACCACGAACCGCAACAAAATCTAGGCTTCGGCTTTGATTTATCACAAGCTCCAGAAGCGTTTGCGCGACTATGCTACGCCCAACAGGTGCTTTTCATTCATGTTGAAAATGCCTTAGAAGCGCCGCTAGAGATTCATCACTCCGACAGCACTGTACCAGTACTGCTGAGTCTTGGCGCAAACGCAGACGCGATATTGTTAGAGACTTTTACTGGCAACTTACAGCCACAAAATACGCTATGGATCAGCCTTGCGGAAGGCAGTCACCTCAAGCACTCACGCAACAGTCTAGATGAAGCAAAACTACACTGGCAGTACTTGGCGGTAGATATTGGCAAGAATGCAGACTACCTGTTGAACAACCATGCAGCTGGCGCAGGCTTGCGAAGACAAGATATTCAGATCCGTATTTCCGGCCAAGGTGCCAACGCAGAACTGATCAGTGCGTCAATGATTAGTGGTAAAATGGCCTTAGATCAACAGGTGACGCTAGAGCACTTAGTGGCTAACGGTAAAAGTAAGCAAGTTGTGCACAACATAGTCGCCGACGGTGGTAAGTGTACTTTTAACGGCCGCATCCATATTTATGAAGGCGCCAATGGCACCGATGCGACGCTGTCTAACAAAAATTTGGGCTTAGGCAAAAATGCTACGATCAACACCAAGCCTGAATTAGAAATTTATACCGACGATGTAACCTGTGCCCACGGCGCAACCATTGGCCAACTCAGTGACCAAGAGCTTTTCTACTTAACTAGCCGCGGCATTAGCCCCCAAGCTGCACAAGCGTTATTGAGCGAAGGTTTTCTGCGCCAGTGCACCCAAGGCCCCCTTGCAGAGGCCGCACTACCTATCTTGATCAATGCCATCAAGCAGGAGCAAGTAGCTTGAGTATTCGACAAGACTTTCCAATATTAGCGCGGCAGAGCCGCGGTAAATCTCTGGTTTATCTAGATAACGGCGCAACAACGCAAAAGCCTCAAATTGTCATAGATGCCATCAATAAGTACTACCAGCAGCACAATTCTAATGTACATAGGGCAGCTCACGAACTAGCGGAAGAGGCCACCCAGATGATGGAATCTGGCAGAAGTCTGTGCCAAGAATTTATCAACGCTGCAAGCCGTAAAGAAATTATTTTCACTAGAGGCACCACTGAGGCCATCAACCTCGTGGCTAACGTTCTCACCCAGAGAATCAGGCCGGGTCAAGATATTCTTATTACAGAACTAGAACACCATTCCAATATTGTGCCTTGGCAAATGCTCGCGGCAAGGACCGGCGCCAACATAAAGGCCGTGGCTATTAGCGACGATGGCGAACTAGACCTTAAAGACGCCGCCGCCAAGCTGACAAAAAACACTGCGCTGTTTGCTTTCACCCATGTTTCAAATGGCCTAGGCACAATCAACCCTGCCAAGGCACTGATTAAAATGGCACAAGACGTAGGCGCACTGACGCTGGTCGACGGCGCCCAAGCGATATTACATCTGCCAGTAGACGTGAAAGATTTGGGCTGCGACTTCTACGTATTTTCTGGCCATAAACTCTACGCACCTACAGGCATCGGCATATTGTATGGTCGTGAAGCGTTGCTGGAAGAACTGCCCCCTTGGCAAGGCGGCGGTGAGATGATTGAACATGTCACACTGACCTCCAGTACTTACCAATCTGCACCCTACAAATTTGAAGCCGGCACACCCAACATTGCTGGTGCCATTGGTCTTGGCGCAGCCATCACCTACCTTAAGCAGCAGCCTATCGCTGAACTTGTAGAGGCAGAAGATGCCCTAGTCAGTAGGGCATTATCTGGATTACAGCAAATTGAGGGCTTCAAACTGATTGGTCAGCCGGCTAAGCGCTCGGCGGTGATTTCATTTCTAATTGAAGGCAGTCACCCCAATGATGTGGGCACGCTACTCGACCAACAAGGTATAGCGGTACGCTCTGGTCACCATTGCAATATGCCGCTCATGACACGGTTAGGTATTCCAGGGACTGTAAGAGCGTCGTTTAGTCTGTATAACAATGAAGAGGACGTAGATAGGTTAATTGCCGGCGTGAGTAAGGCAACTACTTTTCTGTAGCGGCCTAACCTAAAGTCTTAGGTCCAAAACTTGCGTCAAAGGCGCTAGCCAACAACAGCCTCACTTGCATTTTGCGCACAAATAGAGAATAAACCACCTTAGGTGGCAGATAACCGATACAAATATTATGAATACACAAATTACCGTTTCGCCTACAGCTTGCGAGCACATTCGCAAGCAAGTAGAACTGACTCGCTCACGCTTTTTACGCTTGGGCGTGAAAGAAAGTGGCTGCAATGGCTTTATGTATACGCTGGATTTTTTGGAAGACACATTGGCCAATGACATTCAGGTAGAAGTAGCCGATGGCGTGCATATTTGCATTCACCAAGATGATGTGGCGTTAGTCACTGGCACAGAAATCGATATGGTGACCCAAGGTTTGAACTCAGCACTGGTCTTCAAAAACTCTAATGCCCAAAGCTATTGCGGCTGCGGAGAGAGCTTTGCGCTTTCTAAAGAAGGTAATGAAGACGGTGACAGTGCAGCTAGCGCATCAGAGCTAGCCACAGACGCCACTGCGCAGACATAGCTGTGGAACGCCGTATTGTTACAACCACTAGAGAATGCGCCGCGCGCTTGGTCCCTACCGGCGACCCGGTGACCATTCCCTCCGGCGCATTTATCACACTGACCCAATCATTGGGCGGCACATTCACCGTTATCCTCAATGGCAACATGGCTCGTATTGCTGGCATGGATGCTGACGCCATTGGCCTGCAAATAGAACCTTTGGAGTTCCCCGCCTCTGCGACTGGGGCAGATACAGTGGACGAAGAACATGTGTGGCATGCCCTACGCTCAGTATTCGATCCAGAAATACCAGTCAATATTGCAGACCTCGGCCTCATCTATGGCGTTAAAACTCATAACGGACGCGTAGACATTGAAATGACATTAACCGCACCCGGCTGCGGCATGGGCCCAGTACTTGTTGAAGAAGTCAAAGATCGCGTCATGCAGGCACCGCGTGTTAATGAGGTGGAAGTAGAACTTGTGCTAGACCCACCTTGGTCTAGAGATATGATGAGCGAAGAAGCACAACTAGAATTAGGAGTTTTTTGAACAAATGGCCGTAAGCATGGACCTAGAAGAGCTCAAAGAGACCTTTAGCTTTTTTGATGATTGGGAAGATAAGTACAGATTTATCATAGACTTGGGCAAAGATCTAACCCCCTTGTCAGACTCCGACAAAACTGAGGCTAACCTTATTCGTGGATGCCAAAGTCAGGTCTGGCTGACCCATCAACTGGTAGGTGGCAAACTACAATTCCAGTTAGACAGCGACGCTCATATTGTCAGGGGGCTCAGTGCTGTGGTACTCATTGCGTCTAATAATCAAAGCGCAGCTGAGATCACTGCATTAGATTTAGATGGGTTGTTTGACGAGTTGGATTTACTCGCCCACCTTTCGGTCACTCGAGGTAATGGTCTGAGGTCTATGATCGAAAAAATTAAGCTTATTGCAGCGCATAGCTAACCAACCCCGGGGCGCTGTGCATTAGGTCCTGCCGTATACGGTTAAGAAGAGCTTTGGCTAACAACCAGCCAGGTCTCTTTAATTCTACCGTTTGCTGTTATCTCTAACACCTATTTTTAGCATCTGTCTTTAGCGTCTACCTTGAGCGTCTACCTTTAGCGTCTACCTTGAGCGCCTATCCCTAACGCCGATCCTTAACGCCAGCCTTTATCTCAATAACTTTATTTCGCCTCTTGTTCCTTTAGCAAAAGATAACGCTGCCAATCTTCAGGGCGGTCAACGTCCCAAATTTTTGGCATTCGAAATACGCTGAGTTGAAGCTTACTTGCAGCCATCAGCGTTTGTTCTGCCACTGCATCAGTACCCCAATCTATATTTTGAAAAAGTGCCTTATGGGCTTGGCGCATACCAATCAAACCATACCCGCCATCTTCTGCTGGACCCAGCACCACATCATGATCTGTCTCTTATACACATCTGACGCTGCCGACGAATAGAGAGGTGTAGAT
>CAJXUL010000127.1 GCA_913060615.1 uncultured Gammaproteobacteria bacterium
TCGTCGGCAGCGTCAGATGTGTATAAGAGACAGGTTGGAGCCTTAGTTGCTGGATAATATTATAGGTTAGGTACTTAGATCGGGCTGTTTGAATTTTCATTCAGCCCTTTTTTTGCCTCGCGCTAATTGCATAAAGTTCTCATTTGTCTTTGGCAAACTGTTGCATTCGACAAACAATTGCCCGCGATAAAAATTGCAATTCATAAACAACTGTTCCTGATAAAAGTGCGCAAGAAAAGATCAGGGGAAAAAGCGCTACGGTTGTGCAATTGACTGGTTCAAAAGTTAATCAATTCTTTCTTTTATAGCTTACCGGCATGCTCTTTATCCCAGAAATAAAGTTTGATGCCAGCCACTGGGGTTCTTCAATTATTTCAATGTCATGCAGGTGACTGAAAATGGTTTCAAACATGCAGTCTATTTCTACTCGCGCGATATGCTGCCCTAGGCAGACATGGGTGCCAGTTCCAAATGCGATATGCGAGTTAGCTTCCCTGGTTATATCGAAATTCTTTGGATTATCAAACTGACGCGCGTCATGATTGGCTGCTGCAAAGTAGCGCACCACTTTGTCGCCTTTGGCGATCTGTTGATCACCCAGTTGGGTATCTTGCGTTGCGGTGCGGCGCATATAAATCACTGGGCATACAGTACGTAGCATTTCGTCCCGTGCGCTGGGGATCAGGCTAAAGTCGCCGCGCAAATGCTCTAACGTTTTCGGTTGCTGGATGAGTTTTTGTAGACCGCCACTGACCAAGTTGCGAGTGGTGTCGCCGCCTGCATCTATCAACAGCATGAAGAACAGCTGAAAATCCACCACATCTAGTTTATAGCCGTCTACTTCTGCTTGGACAATTTGCGTTGCGAGATCGTTGCCTGGATTTTTATTCTTTTCTGCAAAAACTTGGGCAGCATAAGTAAACATATCGACACCCGCTTTAGCCATTGCACCCTTGGGCAGTGCTTCCGGGGAGGTATGCAGAATTTCTGTGAGCTCGTAGAGTTTGCGGCCATCGTCCAGCGGAATACCCATGAGGTCGGCGATGACTGCTGAGGGTAATTCGCCAGCAACGGTTGCAACAAAGTCTACTTCACCGCGTCCTTTAGGCAGGGCATTGATAATGTCCATTGTTAGTTCTTGTATGCGCGGACGCAGGTCTGCTGCTGGGCCTCGGGTAAACTCTCGACTGATGAGCCTTCTAAATTGTGTGTGTTGCGGTGGGTCCATCATCAGCATCATTTTATGCTCGCCGTCAAAAGCCAGCGCAGTGCCGGTTTCTGGGTCGGTGATCATAATGGTGGGTTCAGAGGAGAAAGTTTTTGGGTCGCGGCCACTGTTGGCTACCTCGTCAAACCGCGTCAGCGCCCAAAAGCCTGTGCCACCTGGTTCTTCGTGCCAGTGCACGGGGTCATTTTCGCGCAGCCAGTCGTACTGGTCGTGGGGGTGACCGTTGGCAAAACTTTCGGGGTTGAGTAGGTTGATGTGCATTTAGCGATACTCCAACTGGCTAGATCCAGCGTTTATTTTTTTCATTTATTGCCTCGCGTTCATGTAGCGGGCTGCAGTCTCAGCAGATGACATGCAAAGCGATATGTGACGTCTTTGCAGACGAAAGTGTGCGCTTTGCAAGTGCAACTAAGCTCCGTCAAACAGCCTTTTAGGGTTGTCGATAAACAGCATGTCTATGTCGGCTTGCGTTGCGCCCATTTGCAGCAGTTCTGGTATGACATGCCTGTGCATGTACAAATACTGATCCGGATTGCTGGCGGTGAATGCGTGTTCGGCAGGTATGCTGCCATCGGCTTGCTCGTTATGAATATGCAGGCAAATACAGTCGTGGGAAGGACAGAGGCGCTCGCCATAGCCTAGGTCCATCAAGCGCTTTAGCGTTACGGTGCGCATGTGCGGGCTAACTAGCCGTCCCGGATATCTGTCCAGACCTAAGAAACAGCCTTGGTCCAAAATCCATTTGAGGTAGTCGGTATCTGTGGTGTCGTTGCTGTGGTCTATTTTAACGCGGGTGAGGTCTACGCCTTCTTCCCGAAATATCTCAATCTGCCGCTTAGCCACATGTCCGGTTGGGTACGAGTGCACCATGATGGGCACGCCGGTTTGTAGGTGGGCTCTAGCCACTGCTCGGGCCATGGTTTCTAGTGGTGGGGTGACCCCCTCAAAATCTGCCGCGCATTTGAGCATGCCAGCTTTGATGTCGGTGCCGCGAAAGCCCTCATTAATGTCGCGGATAAACTCATCCGCCATTTGATTGGCGCCAACGCCCAGCATAAATCTGGGTACATCTAACCACCAGCCGGTGACATTGATGAGGTTTACCCCAGACTCAAAAGCCACATGGCGCAGTAGTTCTGGGTCGCGGCCAAGGTCGAAGGTGGTGGCATCCAACAAAGTATTGATGCCCTCAGCTTTGGCTTTTTTCAGGCAAGCAATGGCACGCTCTTCGCGGTTGGGACCCAGCAAATCAGGGTAGCTTTTAGACAAACCGCTGGCCGCTACCATGACGTGTTCGTGCATTAGGGTGAAGCCAAGATCACTGCTGTCTATGGGTCCTAAGACGCTATTGATTTGAGTCATTTTGGTTTTCCCTATATTTATCGCTACTCAGATCTCGCTGAGTAGCCATGCTGAATAGCCCTTTCGGATAGCCCTTTCGGATAGCCCTTTTGAATAGCCCTATTGAATAGGTGTCATCTTAATGGTGATGTTTTGATCGTCAGCAGTAATCACGTCAACTTCAAATTCTTTGTCAGCGGGGCGGCTGTAGGTCAACTGCTTAAGGCCGCCGGGGCTGGCTGCTTTAAATGTCACAGTGTGTTCGCCACTTTTGTCTAACAGCATTTTTTGCGCTGGCGCTAAGGGCGCAAAGCCGGGTCCCCACTGTTGAAGGTGCAGTACCAGTGTGCCTTCCATTTCCTGAATATTAACGATCTCTACCATGCCGGTGCCTTCTGGGGTGGTCAGTCGAACTAGCGACGCAATAGTGCCTGACTTAGCTTGAGTCCAGTTTTCTTCTAAGGTTGCGGGTCCCATTGCCCCACTCCAGTTGCCGGTCATCCAAGACAAGTTGGCAATGGTGGTTTTCTCGCTTTGCAGGTGACCGTCGGCCAAGGATATTTGAGGCATAGTTGACGCCATAAGCGTGATTAGGCCAAGCATTAGGGTGCGCATAGAAGTTTCCTAGTAGTTATTTTTATTGAGGTTTGGTGGAAACGCCGAAGTTATGTCAGCAATAGATTTCCCCAAACCCGGCAGGAAAGCTAAACGACGCAGGTTGATTTAGCAACCAGCATCTGTGTTGGATACGGTGGCCTAGTTACGGCGATTACTGCTGTGAGTGGCTGTCAGTGCAAGAGTAAATAAGGCTACAATCTTGGCTACCATATTTACGAGGAGAGGGCGGCCATGTTATCTAAAGCCGACGATTACCCAATACATCAAAATCCAGAACCCATTGCCTATGCTGGGCAAAGCCGCAATTTCTATGACCGCTATTTCTTCAACGGCTACCATAAAGAGGAAGATTTGTTTTTTGCGCTGGGTATGGGTATTTATCCCCAACTAGATGTTATAGACGCAGGGTTTTCCCTCATTCGTAATGGTGTACAGCACAACTTGCTGTCCTCCCGCGCGCTGGGTATGGAGCGCATGGATACCCAAGTTAAGGGCATTTCTGTTGAGGTGGTGGAACCACTGAACCAGCTGCGTATTTCGATTGATGCGCCGGATGAAGGTATTGAAGCGGATCTGCTTTTTGTCGGCCGTGCACCAGCCCAAGAAGAGCCACGTTTTACCCGACGCAACGGCGCGCAGATCTTTATGGACTACACCCGGCTAACGCAAAATGGCACATGGGTGGGGTGGATCAAGCATCAAGGTACATTGATTAACGTTACGCCTGAAAATTGGTTAGGCACTCGGGACCGCTCTTGGGGTATTCGTCCTGTCGGTATGGCAGACGCCCAGGCTAATCCACAGGGTGTGGCAATGAGTCAATTTTATTGGCTATGGGCGCCAATTAATTGGCCGGATGCCGTCAGCCTCTACCACCTTAACGATGACGTGGATGGCTTTCCGTGGAATACCGATGGCGTGTTTATACCGCTTGGGGCTGATACTAATGCAGAAGAGCATGCGGAAACCATGCGCAAAGTTTCTTCTAACCTGACTTTTATCCCGGGTACCCGTCATGCGGCTAAAGCTGAAATTCAGTTTCAGCGCAGAGGCGGCGGGGTTGTTGATATCACCATGACCCCACGATTTCATTGGTATATGAAAGGCGTTGGTTACGGCCACCCAGAATTCCCTCATGGGCTTTACCACGGTGGTCCTGCTTCTATGTATGAGGAGTATGTGCTCAATGAAATTGATGACGCCCTGACCCTACATATACAGGCCATTTCTACTGTGACTATGAGCGGGGATTTGGGTGAGCGCGAAGGGCATGGCGTGTTGGAGCAGTTGATAGTTGGGCCGCATAAGCCCTCTGGATTCAAAGAATTGTTGGATATGGCGCCCTAATTGAGGACAGCCTGCTGTGCCTCTTTTCTTAACGGGGCACAGTTTGGGTGCCTTAGCTAGGTAGTCAAATTAGTTAGTCTAATTAGTTAGTCTAATTAGGCAATTTGGGTTTGTCGCCAATCACGCCTTCCTGCTCTAACTTTTTAAGCTCTGCGTCGCTCAACCCCAATATACCACCGAGTACTTCGTTGTTATGTTGGCCTAGCGTTGGCGCAGGATGTCGCAGCGGCGATGCATCAGGGCCATTGCGGAAAGGTAGTGAGGGGTGCGGTTGGTTGCCAACAAAGGCGCGGTCTAACCACTGCATATAGCCTCGGGCTTTGTGTTGCTCATCTTCAAAAAGTTGTATGCCATTGCTTAACGTGGCTGCAGTAATGCCCAAGCTTTGCAGTTGCCTCATGAGCACTGAGCTTTGCTGTTTTGCTGTCCATTGCGCCAGAGTTTTATTCAGCACAGACCTTTGTTCTAAGCGATCTGTTAGGGCGCCAAACTCACTCAGTTCGGTGCACAGGCTTTGTAAAGCGTGCCACTGAACCTCGCTCATCACCTGAATCAGTATCCATTGATCATCTCCTTGGCAGGGATAAACGCCATGAGGCGCAAAATCTGGGTGGTCGTTGCCTGTTCGTGGCGGCGGCGAGTTGTGCACTGACTGATGCAAAACACCCTCAGCGCCAAGGGGTATAAGACATTCCACCTGACTTAGGTCGACGAATTGACCGCGTCCAGTTTTTTGTTTGTGCCAAAGAGCAGTCAGTAATGCTGCCGTACCATTTAGGCCGCCGATGGCATCGCCCAAAGCTACATGCTGCATGGTAGGTGGCTGGTGTGCACTGCCGGTGAGGTGCGGTAACCCAGATGAATGTTCCACTGTAGAGCCATAGGCGCGATAGTTAGCCCAAGGTCCGGTGCTGCCGAAGGCTGGCATAGAGACCATGACTAACTCGTTGTTCACCGCTTTGAGGTGGGGGTAGTCTAGTTTTAACTTGGGCAGAACTGAGCCAGAGTAGTTTTCTATCACTGCGTCAGCTTTGGCGACCAGATCTAATAATAGCTGTCTTCCTGTTGGGCTTTCCAAATCGAGTGTGATGTCTAATTTGTTGCGGTTTACTGAAAGGTACGGCAGAGCCTTTTCTGCGCCATTGTCTGCGACCCACTCGGGTGTGGCCTCCCAACTGCGCCACCAATCAAAGTGCGTGCAACTTTCTACTTTGATGACCTGAGCACCCATGTCTGCCAAATTTCTTGCAGCTAAGGGGCCGGCCCAACCCATAGATAAATCGATAATGCGTAGGCCGTTGAGCAGTTTTTCTGTGGTCATACTTTGGCCTCTGTCATGGCTGGGTTGTTTTCGCCGAGGGCTGCCACTCTGCCGCCAAAGTGTGGCGGGGTAGCAAATAGGCGAAAAGGTATAGAGGGGGCAAGGAAGGTTGTGTCATCCATAGAAATCGAACTGAATGCCTGCCTGCTGACATATTGGTCCACGGAAAACAGTTCTTCCATGGTTGGCACCCGGGCCAGCGGAATGCGCATTGCTTGGCCTTTGTCGAAAAGCGCTTCGGCACTATAAAGTGCCAACGCCTGAATAATGGCGGGTTCTAGAACATCTGCTGAGGCAAGGCGATTGATGCTGGCATTGAAAAATTCTACACCGATAAAGTCGTCGAGGGATAATAGCTGGCAAAAGGCCTGCCACTGGCTTGGGGTAAGGGCCGTGACGCCCAGCCAGCCATCTTTACATGGCCAAATACCTAATGGATAAGTGGGTGGGAAGCGATTGATGCCCATGCGCGGTGGCAGTGGATTTTCATTAAAAGCATTGATTGCCAGTAGGTCAGTCATGCACATGTTGGCTTCAAAAATACTGTTGTCTAAGGCAAAGGGTTCTGTGAGATTGCCCATCAGCTGCCCTAACAGATGACCTAGTGCGCCATTGAAGGCGCTGAGGCCACCGACTATTTGTGCTTGTACGCCATTGGGAATAATCGGTGGGCCATCTTCCTCGCCAATGCCTTTCATGAGTCCTGTAAGCGCCTGAATTACACCGTCAGAGCCTTGATACTGTGCGTATGGGCCGGTTAGGCCAAACCAACTAATGGCGCAGGTGTTTGTGCTGATGCCCGCTAAGCTGTCCGTGCTTGGTAGGGTTGCTGGGTCATAAACAATGAGGTCCGCTTGAGTGACAGCAGGCTCTGCTGTTAGATCATTATGATTGCCAACCACACTTGCCTTGTTGCAGTGCAAATAGCCGTGCATCGCACTGAGGGTTTCGCCACCCAGGACTTTGGGCAGAAGTGGCTTGAGTTGGCGAGTAGGGAAGCCTTGAGCAGGCTCCACATTAGTTACTGTAGCGCCGTAATCAGCAAACAGCTTGCAGGCATAGCTTGTGGCCACTGTGCCGGATATGTCGGCAATGTTGAGTCCATCAAAGGGCATTGTCTGCTCAGTATCTGTTTGCTGCATGACTAAATCTCGCTAAAGGGTCTTGAGCCAAGCCAATATGTAGCCATTGGTCGCCTCTGGCGCTTCTTGTTGGGTCCAGTGGCCTGCACCGGGAATCAGCGCATTTGTGCGAAGGTCTTTTACATGATTCGGCATATTTTCCAAGGCCACGGCGGCCATCATAATGACGCCATCTCTGTCGCCTGCAACAAAGAGTGCAGGCTGGTGAATTTCAGTGGGCGCACCCTCGGTCAGCGACCAGGTTAAATTATGGTTGCGGTAGTAGTTCAGCGGACCACGAAAGCCACTGTTGGTAAATTCATTCACATAGAAGTCGAGGTCGGCGTCACTTAGCCATGGACCCATTTTTTCTGGGTCGGGTAAGTCCGAGAGCAAATCTGCGTCAGCAGGCTTTTCGGTGATTAAACCGATGTCCATTTGGCCGCTGGCCATATGATAAAACTTGCGTAGGCTGACGCGCACATTGGCCTCTAGTTCTGCCTCGCCCACACCGGGCGTTTGGAAGTAGAGCTGGTAAAAGAACTTGTCTTTGAATATCGCTTTTAGCATATCCAATGGTGGTACTTCAGCCCGAGGACTAAACGGTACGGAAAGCGCGCCAACGGCAGTGACTTTATCCGGGTGGTTGAGCGCGCAGCTCCATGCGGTAGGCGCGCCCCAGTCGTGGCCAATAACAATGGCGGTCTCATAACCCAGGGCTGGGATTAAACCAATAATGTCGTTAACCACTTCCACTTGGTTGTAACCGTCAATGGCTTGGGGTTTGTCGCTGTCACCATAGCCGCGCATGTCGGGTGCAACCACGTGGTAACCCGCTTCGGCCAAAGGCGCAAACTGATGTCGCCATGAATACCAAGATTCTGGAAAGCCGTGCAGTAGCAAAATCAACGGGGCGGTGGAGTCACCTTGCTCTGCGATATTCAGTTCAATACCGTTTGTAGCAATGCGGCGCTGGCTAATGGCCGGAAATAAATTAGATGCGGTCACGACATATTCTCTTGTTATTCAATGACCAAATAGAACCACGGGTCTTATTGCGCCGCAACCTTGTAATATGGATAACCCTTTATACGCGCACTAAATTCATTAACGGTTCGAATGAATAGAGTGCTGGTCTTCTTCCGGACGCGTCTTCAACCGTGCGAATAATACCTTTATCTAATAAGGTTCTGGTGAATCGCGCTGCGGTCGCAGAGGCAATGCCACTATGAGTTGTGAATTTGTTATTGCGAAAGACAGGGTTGGTAAAGATAAAGTCCAGGGCCGTTACACTCCATTTTGAAGATAAAACCTCAGCGAAAGTGCGCTTCATTTCTTCATAAAGCGCGCCAATGCTTTCCGCCACTGCTAGATTTTTTATTGCTTGATGTTCAACCGCCTCGAGAAAGAAAGCGCACCACTCATCCCAGTTCCCATTTTCTGATACAGACCTCATGGTGTTGATGTACTGGTCTTTGTTTTCTTCGAAATATCCGCTTATATAAAAGTGAGGCGCGGATATTGCTGTCTCTTATACACATCTGACGCTGCCGACGAAT
>CAJXUL010000128.1 GCA_913060615.1 uncultured Gammaproteobacteria bacterium
GAGATAGGAGTCCGTCTCGTGGGCTCGGAGATGTGTATAAGAGACAGGTCCTAGAGCGCATAGAGTGGGGCAATGCTTACGGCGTGCCGACCTCTTTAGTCACTGGCGCAGATCCTTCCGCGCCAATTAGCGGGCCGACTTTGGTCTCAGCGCTCAATCAAAGTATTGCAGCTGCGAATAATATCCGCGATCAAATCAGCGATTTAGAAGGCGGCATCCTAAATAATATCAATAACCGGTTAGAGCGCTTGCGCTTGGAAGAGCGCGGGCTATTGCTCAAAGCAAGTGAAGACACTGAGCGGCTCGAAGAGATAGACGCAGAGCAAGCGAAGCTTGCCGCAGAGTACGCTGTCAGTGAGAGAAAACTGCGCAGTTTGTACCGTGAGCTTGATCAAGACGAATTGGTCATCACTACCGCTGATGATATAAAAATTCACGTACGCGTGGCAGATATACTTCACGCCTGGCAGCCTAACGCAATGAATGCTTGGCAAAAGACGGGGCAATACTTCAACAACCTATGGCGCTTTTTGTCAGAAGACCCTCGTGAAGCAAATACTGAGGGCGGTGTTTTTCCAGCCATTTTTGGTACCGTGCTGATGGTCTTGTTAATGTCCTTAATTGTCACACCCTTTGGCGTCATTGCAGCCGTCTACTTACGTGAGTATGCAAAACAAGGCCTTATGGTGCGCATTATCCGCATAGCGGTAAACAACTTGGCCGGTGTTCCATCCATTGTTTATGGCGTATTTGGGCTCGGGTTTTTTGTCTACTTTTTAGGCGGAAATCTCGACCAATTGTTTTTCCCAGAGTCTTTGCCAGCGCCAACATTTGGTACGCCCGGGCTGGTATGGGCATCGTTGACCTTGGCCCTATTAACGGTACCAGTGGTCATTGTTTCGACCGAAGAAGGACTCACTCGAATTCCTCGCTCTGTACGCGAAGGCAGCATGGCGCTTGGCGCAACCCAAGCAGAAACACTGTTCAAAGTTATATTGCCAATGGCAAGCCCTGCAATATTGACCGGCGTAATTTTGGCGGTGGCGCGAGCTGCTGGTGAGGTTGCCCCGCTTATGTTGGTGGGTGTGGTCAAGTTGGCCCCTACATTGCCGATAGATGGCAGCTTCCCTTACTTGCACCTAGACCGTAAATTTATGCACCTAGGTTTTCATATTTATGACGTTGGTTTTCAAAGCCCTAATGTCGAGGCGGCTAGACCCTTGGTTTATGCTACTGCCCTTTTACTGGTCACACTTATTGTGGGACTAAATTTAACCGCTATTACTTTGCGTGGACGGCTAGAACGCCTTTATCGCGGCGTGGAAAGTTAACTTATGAGTGAATCATCAATGTCACAAGCCGATACTCCGGGATCATCCGCATCATCCGCAACTGATAATGAGGCAGGTGCCAGCACTGGCCTTGAAACCAGTTTAGAGGTGAATAACCTGTCACTACACTATGGTGATAAACAGGCGTTAATAGATATAAATCTCGGCATTGCGACCAAGAAAGTAACCGCATTTATTGGACCGTCAGGCTGCGGTAAGTCTACGCTGCTGCGCTGTTTCAATAGAATGAACGATCTGATTGACGACGTGACCATTACCGGCAGCATCAATTTTCAGGGCTATGACATTCACGATACTCGGGTGGACGTTGCCGACCTACGCAGAAAAATTGGCATGGTTTTTCAGCGCCCTAACCCATTCCCTAAAAGTATTTACGAAAACGTCGCCTATGGCCTGCGCATTCAAGGGGAAAAATCTAAAGCGATTATTGATGAGCGCGTTGAGTGGGCGTTAAAGAGTGCGGCGCTTTGGGACGAGGTTAAAGACCGACTTAAAGACAGCGCTTTGGGGTTGTCTGGCGGGCAACAGCAACGCTTGGTCATTGCTCGAGCTATTGCGATTAAGCCGACGGTACTGCTGCTAGACGAGCCAGCTTCGGCACTAGACCCAATCTCTACGCTGAAGATTGAAGAGTTGATTCATCAACTGAAAGACGATTACACCATCGCCATTGTTACTCACAACATGCAGCAAGCTGCGCGAGTTTCAGATTACACAGCATTTCTTTATATCGGCGAAATGGTCGAGTTTGGCGAAACAGATACTATATTTAGAAATCCGAAGTCCAAGCAGACCGAGGATTACATCACTGGGCGATACGGGTAACGACAATGCATAAGCACATATCAGAGCAGTACGACAACGATCTACAAACCATTAGAGATCTACTCATGGAAATGGGTGGCCTCGTGGAAACTCAAGTCAATGATGCATGTACTGCGCTGGTGAATCATGACGTGGAACTTGCTGAGCAAGTGCGCGAGGTTGAATCTCGTCTCAATCAGTTTGAGGTAGAGTTAGATGATCAGTGTGTGTCTATTATCGCCAAGCGCCAGCCTACTGCTGGTGACCTGCGCACGGTGGTCAGCGTCATGAAGGTCATCACAGACCTAGAACGCATTGGGGACGAAGCAGACCGCATTGCGAAGATGGCTATAGATTTGTTAGATGCCGACATATTGGACGACCACTACAGCGGCTTTAAGGCCATCCATAGCGGCGTAATCAAGATGTTAAAGCGTGCACTGGACGCCTTTGCCAGATTAGATGTAGAAAACGCCCTACGGGTGATTGAAGACGATCATGATATTGATACAGCGTATAAAAAATTGGTGCGTAACTGCATTAAGCAAATGGAAAACAACCCAGACAAGGTAGAGGATTACGTCAGCCTCATCTGGGCGTCCAGAGCGCTTGAACGCATTGGCGATCACGCTAAGAACATTAGTGAATACGTGATTTATCAGGTGAAAGGGCAAGATGTAAGACACGCCAGCAGCTTAGACAACTAACCAAATTAGGACGCGTAAATTTATCCAGTAAATTGTCTGCAAATTGTTGCTACTAAGTTAGAAGGCACGTAATATCCGCGCCTTGAGTGCCCAGGTGATGGAATTGGTAGACATGCTAGATTTAGGTTCTAGTGCCTTGCGGCGTGAGAGTTCGAGTCTCTCTCTGGGTACCAACTCAAATTTTGTAAAACCCCTTGTAGGTCGTCTTATAAATTTGTAAGACTTTGGCTTACAAAGGGTTTTTAGTCCCCCGCCCACAAAAAAATGACAAAGAAACTTTCTTCTTCACCTCGTCAGCAGCATTGTCGTATGGCAAAACGCACAGGCAGCTACGCCCTCATTCCCAATACATTTAGATGTCCCACTAAATGCACCGCTAAATGTCCTGCTAAATGTATCGTTAAATAGGTCGGATAGCCCCAGAGCACCCTTAGCGCCCCGACCCTTACCCATCCGCAACCTACCTCTATCGGACGCATTTCCAACGAGACTAGTTGTAGAGCTAATGAAACAGGCGAAAAATTTCGCGTTTATGTTCTACCGCCGTCGATGGTCAAGCTCTGGCCCGTGATCATGGCGCTGTCATCGGCAGCCAGAAATAATGCGAGGCTGGCCACATCTGTTGGCAGCAAGCGCTTTTGTAGCGCCACCTGCTCCATCCATGCAGCCTCTGCCTCTGAGGTTAGCCAGGTATCGAGCTGTTTTTGCGTAACCACCCAACCGGGCAAAATGGCATTCACGCGGATGTTAGCCTTGCCAAAGTCTTTGGCCAAAGATTTAGTCAGTCCCATAATCCCAGCCTTAGCGGCCACATAACCTGGCATATTGGTTGGACCAAGTAGCGCATTAATAGAACTGAAGTTAATGATTGAACCGCCCTGCTCATTGACCTGTTTAGTCATTAGTTCAGCGGCGGTTTGGGCGGCAAAAAAAGTCGCATCCAAATTGATCGCCATAGTGTTGCGCCAACTTTCAGGGGTTACATCAGCAGGTGCGTGACGCATATCATTGGCTGCGTTGTTGACCAGTGTATGCAGAGGCCCCAACTCGGCTGCGGCGTCCTCAATAGCAGATTGCAGGGCCGCAATGTCGGTGATATCCAATTGCCTAAACCAAGGCCGCATGCCGGTAATTTGTTCAATAGCAGTGACCAAGTCAGTGGCTGCCTTGCGATCTAAATCGACAAATGCGACCTTTGCCCCTTGCTCACTAAACGCGCTGACCATGGCCGCGCCAATACCCGTTGCACCGCCAGTAATAAAGACGGTTTGGTTTTTTAAGGATGGGTATTTTGTCTGGTCGGTCATGAACACTCTTCTGGATTGTAAATATCTGAGACGGGTTTAACGCCCGGCGTCAATTTCCGTACTCTATCATTAGAACTGCACAGAATTGACATTCAAGAAACCATTCTCGAGGCAGAACCGATTCTAATTCCGGCAGGTGCCATTGATTTTGGTTTTTTTATAGGCAGGTAATGTATATGACACATTAGAATTTGCTGCGTATTTAGCCTGCTGAATTTACTCAAAAGCAGCAAGTAGAGAATGCCAGTTATCCCTAATCCCTAATTTCTTATTCCCATTGCGCAATTCTTAGCCTGCGCCATGCCAAGTGTCGTTGATAGTTGGTATATTCCTTTAGTTGGCCCAGTTTGTTTGGGGCTTGTTTTTTTATGCGCTTTTATCAAACGCTCTTATCAGCCGCTTTTATTGGTCTCTATCAGCTTTAGGCAACCTTGGTGCTTCTTATGGATTTTAAAACGCAACGCGCTTGGCAAACACCAGATGTAACCTCGCAGCATAGAATGCCCGCGCACACCCCCCTTGCCAGCTGGCGCGACGAAGATGCAGCAAAACACGATACTCCAAGTGAAGCCATTTTATTTCTAGATGGTATTTGGCAATTCGCGCTGTTTGACAGTGTAGAGGCTGTGCCCGCGGCTTGGCCTGCCGCCTTACCAAACATGAGCGATATGAGGGTGCCTGGCCACTGGCAGTTACAGGGGTTTGATCACCCTATTTATACAAACGTAAAATATCCGTTTCCATGTAACCCGCCTATCGTGCCCGACGCTAATCCAACGGGTTGCTACCAGCGCGTGTTTGCAATTCCAGCAACTTGGTCTAGTGAAGAACAAATTCGGATCATATTTGAAGGTGTGGACAGCGCCTTTCACCTTTGGTGCAACGAGCAGTGGGTAGGATACTCCCAAGACAGCCGCTTACCGGCAGAATTTGATTTAAGTCGTTTCATTGTTGCTGGGCAAAATACCCTCAGTGTTTTGGTCATGCGGCGCTGTGATGGCAGCTATATGGAAGACCAAGACATGTGGAATTTGAGCGGTATCTACCGCTCAGTAAAATTGCTGGCAAAACCCCGGTCGCGGATGACAGACCTGCGCGCAACAGCGACGTTAGATGATCGTTACGAAGAGGGCTTGCTGAAACTTGAGATTCAAACTGAGAGTGCAGAAGGCTACTCTGTGGCCGTGGCGTTATACGATATGGGAGATCTATCTAGGCCAGCTTTAATGCGCGAGGTCTACCCGGTGGGTACTGCGCATATCGATGAAAAAGGTGCTTATGCTGATCGTTGCCATCTAGCCATAGCGGTGCCGTGCCCCAAGCAATGGAGCGCCGAATGCCCCTCTCTCTATCGCGTCACAGTGACGCTACTGGATGCAAAAAAGCAGCCCGTTGAGACTGAAGCCTATGATGTGGGTTTCCGCTCGGTAGAAATTATTTCTGGGCAGCTCTGTGTCAACGGACAGCCGCTTTTGGTGCGCGGAGTGAATAAGCATGAGCATGATCCAGCAACAGGTCACACGGAGAGCCTAGCGCTGGTTGAACAAGACCTGCGGTTAATGAAACAGAACAATTTTAACGCTGTACGCTGCTCGCATTACCCCCACCAGCCTGGACTCTACAGGTTATGCGACCGCCTGGGGCTTTATGTGGTCGACGAAGCGAATATAGAAACCCATGGCGTAACGCCCATGAGTCGGCTTGCTAATGACCCTATGTGGGCCAACGCCTTCTTAGAGCGCATGACAAGAATGGTTGCTCGTGACTTTAATCATGCCTGCATTATTCTCTGGTCCTTGGGTAACGAGTCCGGTTATGGCGCTGTCCATGATGCTATGTATCAGTGGACCAAGCGCATAGACCCCTCGCGCCCTATTCAATATGAGGGCGGCGGATCAGATACTTATGCAACGGACATTATCTGCCCAATGTATGCCAGAACTGACACCGAGACGCTGCAACACCCGGACCTAGGGAATAAACCGTCGTTGAATAAATGGGTAGGCTTTGCGAATGAGGAACGCCCAATTATTCTTTGTGAATATGCCCACGCCATGGGTAACAGTTTAGGTAATTTTTCAGACTATTGGGATATGTTCCGCGAGCACTCACGCGTGCAAGGTGGTTTTATTTGGGACTGGGTGGATCAAGGCCTAAATCAAATTACGACAGAAGGCGTTCCCTATTGGGCTTATGGCGGTGATTTTGGTGATGAAATTAACGACCGTCAGTTTTGCATTAACGGTTTGGTGTTCCCTGATCGAACGCCGCACCCAACCTTGTTTGAAGCCAAACGCTGTCAGCAACCCTTTACTGCACGGCTCCACAACAACCAAGGGGTTACCGTCACCATTGCCAGCGAACACTTGTTTAGAGCCTGTGATAATGAACGGTTGCACTGGGAATTTGTTACCCAAGGACAGACCTTTGGGCAGGACAGTATTGCCCTTGATTTAGCCCCCCGGACTGCCGAGAAACTTCATTTAGAAACAGCGTTTCCAAAAGTGACTGAGCCATGTTGGCTGAATGTTTGGATTACTCAAATTAATCAAACACCTTGGTCCGATGCAGGCCACGAAGTGGCGCGCTGGCAGTTTACCGCGCCCTCCCAGCTTTCTACATTACCCACGCCGTTGCCCGAGCCTGTTGCCATCAACGAATCTGCGGAGGGCTTTGAGGTTACCGCAGGTCCAAGTATCTGGCATTTGAGTCGCACCAGCGGTTTGATCGACAGCTGGACAAAGAACGGCGCAGAGCAATTAGCCGAGCCGTTGATAGATCACTTTTTTCGCGCGCCACTGGACAATGACATAGGCACCAGCCAGGCCAATCACGCAGACAAATACTCATGGTTAGCGCGGTGGCAAGACGCGGGGATTTTTAGTTTGCAGCACCGGTGTTTGGACATTCGCGTTGACCATCAATTGGGGTTAATTGAAGTAAATCATGGGCATTATCATGATGACAAACTACAGATCAAAACCTGTTGGCAGCATAGGTTCACATCCAATGGTGAAATGACTGCGGCTGTTAATGTCAATGTCGATGGCGATATGCCGCCACTGCCCAGAGTGGGCGCAAGCTTTCGCTCAACCCAAGTCGCCGATGAGTTGTCTTGGTTTGGTCGCGGCCCTCACGAAAACTATCCTGATAGACTGGCAAGCGCGGACTTTGGCGCGTGGCAGCAATCGATTAAATCTATGCATACAGATTATATTTTCCCTTCGGAAAATGGCCTACGTTGTGAAGTCAGCAGAATGCATGTGGGCGATATAGACATAGAGGGAGAATTTAATTTCAGCGTTAGCGAATATGGTCAAACACAATTGGCTGCAGCCAGACATACTCATGACCTAGTGGCTAGGGGCGGGTTATATGTCTACCTCGATGGCTACCATATGGGCGTGGGTGGTGACGATTCTTGGACACCAAGTGTAAAACCTGAATTTCGACTAGACGCCCCACACTACCATTGGATGTTTACACTCTCCTAAGCCGCGGCGGCTAACACTTCACGTAGCGCCGCTTGTTCCAGAGACGGGCGGACCTGAGCCAGCCATAGAATGAGTAGACGATCTTTAGGCTACCTTGCAGGGCCAATTTAATAATCTTTCTAGCCTTTCTTTTGCTCGGAACAGGTTGTGTCTAAAAAACGTGCGTGAAAAATCCGTCTTTAGGCAGTTTCCCAGCGGCCAACCGAGCCTTTTTGACGATGCCTTGACCTCAAATCTTGTACGCTTTTTGGCTATTATTTGTAACGAGAACGTCCATGTATCACTTGAGTGAAGCCTATGCAATGGCCACCTTTATCTGCTTGCTGTGCGGGTATTTAGGCGCGCTTACTTTTGCCTCTATTGCGGTGCCTAGATTAGTTGTCAAGCATCTAGATAAAGCCGCGTATGCGCCGCTCCTGTCCATGCACTGGCGCAGCGTGCACAAGCTTGCGGTGATTGGTGGTTTGGCGTTCACAGCCGTCTGCGCGTTGGCGTCAGGCAAAACCGCATTGCCCAACGCTTATGCCTTAATGCTGGTGTCGCTGTCAGGACTCATGAGCATCACTTTTTACGTGAGCTTGCAGACTCTGCCCACATTGAGCGAGTCGCCAGATGGCAAGTTGAAATTCTCCAACATAATTCTCGTCTTCACTGGAATTTTGACAGGAATCGTACTAATTGCCGCATTGGTCTATGTGCTACCCGGCCAATTCACCTTTTGGCCAACCGCTCAATAACAAAATTTGAAATAAATTTGCATCAAAGGATCACAATTTGGTGAATTCTTCGGTAAGATGCACGCGTGTGCCCGGGTCTGTCTCTTATACACATCTGACGCTGCCGACGAATAGAGAGGTGT
>CAJXUL010000129.1 GCA_913060615.1 uncultured Gammaproteobacteria bacterium
CTCTATTCGTCGGCAGCGTCAGATGTGTATAAGAGACAGATATGGCCTGAGGTAAAAATACGCCGTAGTGATATTTTCATCAACGCGCAGAGTTTGTCGTCAGGGAAATGTGCAATTTGTTAGTTCATTTTGGTAGGTGCTAGTTGCCTAACTATCCGCTTGTTGGTTTGTTTGCACCGCCGGTCTCTCTTTTCGTTGACATCGAAAATGGGCTGGTGCGAGATCTATTTTTGTAGAGGTATGAGTAACTGTTAGAAATTGTCTTTGGGCTTTTGTTTAGGCGAATGCTAGGGGTTTCTTTAAAACATTTCAATTTTCTGAAGGAAAAAATGTCTAATCTATTAGTGAAATCAACAACGGAAGTAGAACAGGTCAAAAGCTTACTAGCGAAAGAATTGCCCAGTTATAGAAAAGCCTATAGCGATAGAACTTCTTGGCTCATGGCGTTTATCTCTGAGTTGGCGTATATGCGCTTTAATCCGATATTCAAGGATTTATCGAAAGAGCGTTTCATAAAACAAATCTCAAAATTGGTGGCCATTGAAGATGTAAAATCGCTAAGCGCTCTTATTGAAATGGTCGGGTATGATTCTGATGAAGAGAGGGAAAAGTTTGAAGAAAATGCCAATTTTTTAGATCTTAAACTTATTAAAACTTTCGATAACAACGGCACTCAAGCCATATTGCTAGAAAATAATTGCCATATCTTTCTTGGTTTTAGAGGTACAGAAGTCACAAGCATAAGAGATATAAAGTTCGACCTTAAGGCAGTTATTAAAACTTGCGAAACTGGCGGCAAAATCCACACAGGGTTTGATGAAGCGTTTAGTCAAGTGGATGTGGAAATTCAACAATTTTTAAATCAGGATGAATTTGGAAAAAAACCCCTTTTTATTACTGGGCACAGTTTAGGTGGGGCGTTAGCAACTATTGCCGCCAAGAAATTGACCCACAAAGGTGGTATCGCGTCTTGTTACACGTTCGGTTCACCTATGGTGGGAAGCGTTGGTTGGGCAACCGGGATCAAAACGCCAATTTATAGAGTAGTAAATGCCGTAGACCCAGTAACTGTGATGCCACCCAGTGGTGTGGTTGTAGGGCTTAGTTCGTCGGTTCTAGGCCTTATTCCATATTTTGGATCGGTGATAAAGACATTCTTACGTTCTAAATTTGGCAATTACTACCATTGCGGAGACATGAAATACCTAAGCATATGTAAGGCTGGTGACTATGAAAATGTGCAATTACTTTATGGCGTAAGCTTTATTTTTCGAGCTAGGGCTTTCTTAAAAAACAATATGCCGGGTAGTAAGATACCGGCAGATCATTCTATAACCGTTTATAGAAACAAGTTGCGAGTTATAGCCAGCAAAAAGAACCTAAAAGCCTAGGATTTGGTTTACGCGGTTAGACCAAATTGCGAGTGCGAAGGTAGCTTTGCCCAATTTGAATGCCCAGATGGAAAGTCCAGAGGATAAAATGAAAAATCTAATCTTTTACCTGGGCGTATCTTTTCTATTTACTCATGAATTAGACGCAATGACGAACAATGAGTGGTTGGTACTACCTTTCTTGAATCTGCTCTCTGATGAACTTGGTCAGCGAGTTTTTGTTCTACTGCATATTCCATTGTTTGCGGTATTAGTCGCTCTGATTGCAAGTGAGAGGGCTTCAGTTCGGGAAAAGTCTCAGCTTGCGGTCTCCATATTCTTGTTCGTACATGGCGTAATACACTTCGCTTTTATGGGTCATGCAAACTATGCGTTCGAATCTGCGCTTTCTAATATTTTGATATTCGGCGGCGCGGTGTGTGGTCTAGCTTATTTGGGCCTCTGGTACTTTGGTCGACAAAAACACACTAGCTAACAAGTTGCTTGGGTTTACGGTGCCAACTTAACAATTTCTGCTTTTCCGCTGGTTGTAGGTGTAGCATAACGAGTGGCTATGGTTGGGCAAATTTTGTCCCGCACGGCATAACTGCCGTAAAGCGCGGCGTTACTCTACATGGAGATCGAATTGAAATTCTTAGCACTAGGCCTACTGTCCGTCGCGGTTATTGCATCACTTGTACTCGGCTTTACTTCCTTTAACAGCCTTAAACCTATGCAAGGCGACGTTGTTACTATGCCGCAAGCGGGTGAAGAAACCGGTAAGGTAGCAGGCAATGTGTCAGAGACAGAGACAGAGACAGAGCCAGGCAAGTTGCCTCTAGAATTAGCAGGGGAATTACTAGACGAGGAGCTAGATGGCGAGCTAGTTGGCGAAGTACAAAGCTGTGATGCACTCGATTTAAAAGTATCTAAAGAGCTGGGTGCTATCCAAGCGTGTCAAACCGATAGTGATTGCGGTCAGGTACTTAAAGGCAGTAGCTGTGGTTGTACTAGAAATGCTGTCGCAAGAATTGATGCTGATCTTACAAACTACCTTAAAGCGAAATCTGCTTCTGTTGATAATGCGTGTGGTGGTTCATTTGGTATTTCAATATGTGATTGTCCCCAAACAGAAGGTTTTGCTTGTGTTCAAAACTTGTGCAGTTGGAACTACCTTTAATCATCAGAGGCGTCGCGTAAAAGTTATTAGCTAAAAAGTACTGGTCATCTCGCCAAAGTTTGCAGGGGCGGTATGCGCTCCGGTCAGTAGTGGTGGCGTAATTGGGCTATGAGGAGGGTGTCCTGTTGAATCTTATAAACTATTCGGTGTTCATCATTTAAAGAGGCTAGTGTGCTGTGAATTTGGCTGCTAATTTTATTGGCAGTGTTGCGCAACACGCTACAAATTGTCGGTGATCAAATCACTTAAGCATAAAGGGCTAGAATTGTTCTACTAAACTGGAACTAAGAAGGGTATTCAGGTCGCCCTCGCCAGTAAACTTAGGATGCAGCTTGCAGCCTTAGATACGGCTTATTGTATTGAAGATTTAGACAGGTTATCGATTGCATCAGTTGAAGGGTAGCCGAAACGTCCAGTGGTTCATTACCGTCAGTGCAAATTGGCGTGTGACTTTTGAGTTTCAAGAGAGTCATGTTTATATCGTTAATTATGAGGATTATCACTAATGAGTATGTATAACCCGCCGCATCCTGGTGAGTTTATTCAAGCCACGTACATGCAACCGTTTGATATCAGTTGCCGTAGCCTTGCCAAACATCTTGACGTGGCCGCCTCAACGCTTAATAGGGTTATAAAAGGTCAGAGTGGTATTAGTCCAGAAATGGCTTTAAGGCTTTAAGGCTTTCTAAAGCTTTAGGTCGCAGTCCCGAAAGTTGGCTGAACATGCAAGGCAATTACGACTTGTCGCTGGCTAACAAACAGATAAAGCTCTCCAAAGTGCTGTCGCTCGACCTAAGCGCTGCCTAACTAGGCATTAGATTGATCTCCTTACGCAGTGCTTTAATCGTCAGATTATGGCGGAGTATTTCGGCCTCTTTACGATTCAGCGATATCCGATCTAAAACTCCCGCGTTTCACCTACGTCGAATACCCAAGTCTTATCTCCAGCCAGTGCAGTTTTAGCTGCGGCCTCTTTGAATAGCACCGGCGGCTCCGCTAGTGGCTCATCAGATAGATCAAAGGTGCCAAAGTGTATGGCTAACACTTGCGCGGCCTTAACGTCTAGCGACGCCATTACCGACTCCGCTGGGTCCATGTGCGAGGCTTTCATCATGGCATTGGGTTCGTAGGCGCCTATGGGCATGGCGGCTACATCGAAGGGGCCAAGCTTTTCACCAATTTCTTTAAAGCCGGGGAAGTAGCCGGTGTCGCCGGCAAAATAGAAGCGCTTTTCTGGTCCGGTCACGGCCCAAGACGACCACAGTGTTTTGCGTGTGTCGCTGATGGAGCGCTTGCTCCAGTGCTGTGTGGGTAGGCAGTGAATAGTTAGGCCTTGGTAAGTTGCGGTATCGCCCCAGTCCATCTCGGTGACGTTTGCTACGCCTTGGCTGTTAAGTAATTTTGCATTGCCCAGCGGCACAAAGAATTTTGTGTCGGCGCTGCGCTTCGCTAAGGCTTTTAGTGTGGGTAGGTCTAGGTGGTCGTAGTGATTGTGCGACACAACCACAAAATCAATTTTAGGTAAGTTGTCTATTTCAATGCCGGGCTCTACAAACCGGCGTGGGCCAATGTAGGCCATTGGGCTGGGCCAGTCTGACCATATGGGGTCGGTAAGGAATGTGACGCCATGCATTTGCACCAGCACCGTTGCGTGGCCTACCCAGGTGACCGTGGCTTTTTCTTTATTCAGTGCATTGGCGCGTAGTGCTGCGCCATCGTTTTTGCTCAGTGTTGGCGCACCGTTGCTGCTGCGAAAGTAGGTGCCAAAACGGCGCAGCATAAAGGGTACCCGTACATTTAGGCCGCCTTGGGACAGTTCGCCTTTTACATTGGTGAACAGACCTTTGTCGTCTATCGGTGCTTTGGTAAAGTTTGCCATGGTGTCTTCGCTAGCTTGTGTGACTTGGGAGAGTGACGTGGGTAGAAGGGCCAAAAGTAGGGCTATTATTTTTATGCGGCGCAATGTGGTGATTCCGAAAAAAGCAGTAGGGTGCATCCTAATAGAAAATCCTAGTCAATGGGTAGGGTGTGGGAAGCGCAATGAGTTTTTCCGCCTCGTTTTTTTCCGCTTGTACATTTTTAGCTTGTCCTTTTTCAACTTGCTTAAGTTTGCTGCTTCGCCCTAGGATGCCCCAATCACAAAGCCACAAAGTAGGAGGTTGTATGCTGGCAATAATTGGCGGCTCTGGGCTATATCAATTAGACGAGCTGAGTATTGAAAAAGAACACGTTGTAGATACGCCCTTCGGTCAGCCCTCTAGCCCAATTGTGCAAGGCAGTTATCAGGGCCAGAGCGTTTTGTTCTTGGCGCGCCATGGGGTTAATCACCAACTGCTGCCTGGCGAGGTAAATTATAGAGCGAACATATTCGCCCTAAAGTCTTTGGGCGCACGTCGTGTTTTGGGGATTTCTGCGGCAGGCAGTTTGCGCGAAGACTTAAAGCCTGGTGACTTGGCCATTGCTTCCCAATATTTTGATCACACTCGTGGCAAGCGTGCCTACAGCTTTTTTGGCGATGGTGTGGCAGCCCACGTTTCTACTGCCTATCCGGTGTGTCCTGCGTTGTCAGCAGACATTCAAAGCGCGGCGGCGCGTATTAGCCAAGCCCTGCATATTGATAAAACCTATGCCTGTGTTGAAGGGCCGCGCTTAGGTACTCGGGCAGAGAGTTTCTTTTTACGCGACAGCGCAAAGTGCGACCTAGTAGGCATGACCAATGTGCCTGAAGTGTTTTTAGCTCGAGAAGCGCAATTGGCTTATTGCACCATTTGCCTAGTCACAGACTTTGACTGCTGGATGGACGATCCGGCTCAACATGTAAGTGTAGAAAAGTTTTTTGCCACCTACCAAGGGGCTATGACTAACGCCAAAGCCATATTGCCTGAGCTTTTGCGGGTGCCGTTTACCCACTCCCCAGTGGAAGTTCGTGAAGCATTGGCAGGTTCTGTGCTGACAGCTGATGAGGCATTAACAGACAGCCAAAAACATTGGTTAGAGGTTTTGCGGGCTTAGTGCTATTTGCAAAGTTTGGCGGCTTTAGACTTTTAGCCGCCTAACTAGCGGTGTAACTAGCTGCTAGGACAAAGCCGATTAGCCAAAAACTATTTATTAAAAACTAGGCGCTGCAACTGCCGCCGCCCAGTACGCAAAATTTGGCGCAATGGGGGTGGTTGAGTTGGACGCTTTGGGACGCCTCTCTAAGCGTGGTGCCCATATTAAATTGCTCGTCATAGGCCAGTAAAGTGCAGGCCATGACCGAAGGCTTATCCTGGCCCTTGTGCTTAACCACCATGCGCGAGCTGGCGCACATCATGTCGCTTGCGGCTACGCCAAGAATGTTCCAACAATCGGTGGTGATCTCTGGCACTTGGTTGTCGTCGTTCATTTCTGGGAACAAGGTCAGCTGTTTGGCATCCAGCGCATCAATGGCAATGTTCTGCTGTTGGAATAGGGCCGCAAAACCATCACGCAATTCCCCTTCGCTCTCGCCCCAACGGGTGCGGCCAGCAATATCAATCTGGAACTTGTTTGTAGACAACCACTTAAGGCCCTTAATCATAGGCGCCCAAGAATCCGCACCGCGTTCCTCTTCGTGTAGCCTTTGTTTGAAATGATCCACGGACACACGCAGCGTCAGCGCCTTGCCATAAGCTTTCTTTAAATCCAACAGCCCGGCTTGTACCCGAGGCCGCATCATCGGCCGCATGGCATTGGTCAACACCAATAACTCAAAGCCCCGACTCAAACACGCCTGCATAATGACCAAGATGTCTGGGTTCATAAACGGCTCGCCGCCGGTAATGCCAATTTCGCGGGTTTTGTAGCCGCCCTGTTGGATCTCATCTAAGTAGGGCAAAACTTCGGCAAGGGTCAGGTAAGACAACCGGTCATTGCTGGGCGTAGATTCTATGTAGCAGTTTTCGCACGCCAAGTTGCACAGCGTGCCGGTGTTTAGCCACAGAGTATTCAGCTCGTTCAAGGCCACATGGGCGCGTTGGCTGCCATCAGCAGTGATGTAAGGATCGGCAAATTTCATTCGGGCTAGGCTACTGCATCAGAGCGCGCATGGTAGCTGGTTTTTGGTGATTTTGTTGACTACATCACACAAAAGTAAGAGGTGGAGTTGAGTTTTTCGCGTTCCCTGCATTTTTCGCCTATAGTCGCGCCATAAATCAAAATTGGATGTGTAATGAATTTATTGGTGAAAATTTTAGTCATTGTGCTAGGTGTTGCCCTAGTGCCGACTACTGCGGTGATTACTGCCGCAGCTAAGCAGAGTTCTGCTGATGGGCCGAATAGGGTCTTTTCTGGCGGACCCTTAACGTCTGGTGAGCTTTACACCGGTGCAGAGCCAGATTGGCGCTTTCTGAGTGACGTACCAACTTTGGAGCTACAGCTTCTCAACCCACCTGAATCTCGTCGTATTTGGGTGGCTGAAGTGCGCGGCAAGATGTACGTATGGTCCGGTTATATGAATTCGTTTGTCGGTAAAATCTGGAAAACTTGGCCTGGTCAGGCAGTTGCTGATGGTCGTGCGGTTGTGCGTATTAATGGTACTCGTTACGAGCGTCAATTGAAGCGTATTCAAATCGGTGATGTATTAGATGAGATCGCTGCTGTTATTAGCGCTAAGTATCCGTCCCAAGCCACACGCGCTGTGATTGATTCTGGTGACTTATGGGTATTTGAGGTTGCGCCGCGTAACGAAAGTGTCGCTGCTGCTGAGGCGGTTGTCGAAGGGTCTGTTTTAGAGAACGTTGAAGCCATTACCGAAGAAGTGACCGAAGAAGTGGCTGTATTAGTAGGAGACCAATCATGAGCTCATTTTTTAAATGGATTGCCGTGGCGGTTGTTGTTACCGCGTTGAGTGTTTGGTTTATTCCTGGAGTGGCTGATGCCGTTGAAGGCATATTCCAGTTAGTGGTTTTGGTTATTTCTTAGTAGCCAATATCCTGTGAGGGGGTTGCTGCTTTAGTACTTACTTTTAGTACTAAAAATAAGTGCCCCGCACAAATTTTTCTCCCTTAAATTGCCACCCTAATTTCTCGGCCAAAGTTCTCTGCTTAACCTTGTTTGGCTAGATGCCTCTTTTTAGTGAATGTTCAAAGGCTGCTCTAAGTCCGGCTTTTTATGTGCCGCACGCCTTCAGGTTGGCGTTATCTACATACTCAAAAATCTGTGTCTGCGGATGAAAGGTAAACCACGCAAACCAAAAACTTGTGAGCGAGGCCATTGGTTCTCCGTGCGCATCTGTAATCCACGCGCTGTCGTTGGCGTCGTCCCATTCTATGCGGATGGTCTGGCCTGCAATTTTATCGGTGAAACACAGTTTGCCGTACGCTCGCAATTTAATAAACGGATAGGCTTTGCTTATGCCGCCCAAATTTACGCCGAGTACTTTTTCTTTGGGGTGGAATTGGCGCGGTGCTTTGTTGGTCACCGAAAAGTACAGGCCGCGATTTTTTTCATAGTTCGGATAAGGGTTGGTTTTGTAGGCTTTAGCAAAGCGTTCGTCGCCTTGCATGATTTGGCTTTGCGGGTGGCGCTCTTGCCAGCTTGCCCAAGTGGTATGCCAAACCGGCAGTGTGGGTAGCTTAGTGCCGACCATTGGACCTGAAATGGCTTCTGCGGAAATTTGTGACCAAAGTGATTGTGTATTGCGGTCGTACATCAGTAGGTCGCTGTTGTAGAGCAAGCCGGAAACGCCAAAGTTGAGGTTGGCGGTTTTGCCATCTACAAGGTTTATGTTGGTGGCGAATAATACGCCGCTGCCGCAAAGGAATGGCTGTCTGCGTGCGACGGCGTGGCGGGCGACGCCGCCAACATCAACAAGCAGGAGCGTAGCAACAAGGCTGT
>CAJXUL010000130.1 GCA_913060615.1 uncultured Gammaproteobacteria bacterium
CGACCACCGAGATCTCCACCTCTCTATTCATCGGCAGCGTCAGATGTGTATAAGAGACAGATCTGCAATAGGGCAGTAGAGCATTTGCGTAGTATCAATGCGTACATCGTTGCGGTCCGCCATATCAAATTGCCAGAGTTTGACAAATATCACGCAGCCTTTTTCTGAGCCTGGTGTATGTGAGGATTCTGGTGGGTTGCGGATATAACTGCCGGCGGCAAAGTCGCCGTGTTCGTCCTGAAAAATGCCCTCCAACACGAGAAACTCTTCGCCGCCAGTGTGTATATGAGGCGAAAATTGGCTGTTGGGTGCGTAGCGCACAATGCTTGTGGCGCGGGCTACTTCGCCGCCAATGCGGTCTAGCATCCGCCGATCCACACCAGTAATAGGCGATGCCAGCCAGGCTTGGCTAGCCGAATGAACCGCTACTCGTTGGTTAAAATCGCTGTTTAATTCCATGAGACCTCCAGGGCTAGTTGCACTAACTATTCGAACAAATTTGGCTGAAGTGAATTGTCTTCTTCTTTGAGTTGAACACCAATGCCTAATAATCTAACGGGTTTTTGTTGTCGTAACCACGCTTGCTTTAGCATATCTCTATAAACCTTTGGGCTGACTTCCTGCCCTGCTACTGAAACTGTTGTAGTGTCGAAACCGCTGAATCTAATTTTCATTGTTCGTGCCTTAACTAAGTTTGCGCATTGGGCTCTTGCTATACGCATTTCAAGGTCGGCAAACAGCGCTTGTAGAGGTGTTGTGCAAGCTCCTTCGTCCGGGAGGTCGCGGACAAACGTACGTTCTGTGCTAACAGACTTACGTATTCTGTTGTTATTTACTGGTCGCTCATCTTCGCCACGACATAAACTATACAAGCGGCTGCCGAATTTGCCGAATAGTTTGCTCAGTTCTGGCAATGATATGGTTTGCAGGTCTTTGCATGTGTTCAGGCCGCGGTCGTGCATTTTTTTTGCGGTAACGGAACCTACCCCAAAAATTTTCTGTACGGGCAGTTCCAGCATAAATGCTTCTATTTCCTCGGGAACTAGAGTGAATTGTCCGTCAGGTTTATTCCAATCAGAGGCTATTTTTGCGAGGAATTTGTTGGGTGCGATGCCTGCCGAAATGGTAATTCCGACTTCCTCTCTAACTCGTTGCCTAATTTTTTTTGCGATCAGTGTCGCGCTACCCCGCTCGATATCACTGTTGGTAACATCTAAAAATGCTTCGTCTAACGATAATGGCTCTACTAAATCAGTGAATTCGAGGAAGATTTTTTGAATTCTTTGCGATTCGAACTTATATTTGGCCATGTTTGGTCTAATGATCACTAAGTCTGGGCAAGCCCTGAGCGCCTGTGACATTGGCATAGCTGAATGTAGACCAAATTCTCGGGCTCTGTAGTTGCAGGTAGCGATAACGCCTCGTTGGTCGGGGCTGCCACCCACTGCTAGGGCTTTATGCAGTAAAGAAGGGTCGTCGCGCATTTCTACAGAGGCGTAGAAGCTATCGCAATCACAGTGAATGATCTTTCTTAGTGGCGTTAACATAGGTTTTGTCAGGTTTTTTTGAGTCGTTTTGACATTATTCGTAACGGACTATGGTGTTGTGATGAGCCACTCTAATGAAATTTGCGAAAATTGTTAACGATAACCGACAGAACTTACTGCTCCGGTGGTGCACTTGAAGTTTAGGGTTGACTCAAAAGTGGCGACATTAACTAACGAGGTATTGGGTTTGGATTTAGGTAACGAGGAAGAAATTTTTTGCGTTGCGAAACTCAAATACCGATGCTTTGCATTAGCTTAGTACATTTTTGGTTAGCATATTGAGTAATCGTATGGTTAATATGTCAATCAAAAGTATACGATTTGTTATGACTGCGTTTTCCAGCAGAGTAAATGCGCTAAATATTAATTCGAATATTGAAGAGGAAAGTTATGGGGCCATTGTCTGGATTTAAGATTATTGAATTGGCGGGAATAGGCCCTGGTCCTTTTTGCGGCATGATGCTGGCCGATATGGGGGCTGAGGTTATCCGTGTTGAGCGTTTAACAAACTCCAAATCTTTGGGTTCTGCGCCAAAAGACGTGCTCGCAAGAAACCGTCGTTCAATTGCGGTAGATCTTAAATGCCCTGAAGGCGTCGAAACCGTGTTGCGCTTGGTAGAAGGCGCAGACGCGCTATTTGAAGGTTTTAGACCGGGTGTCACCGAACGGTTGGGTCTAGGGCCGGAGCAATGCCAGCGACGTAATGAACGTTTGGTATACGGACGCATGACGGGTTGGGGGCAGGATGGGCCTATGGCCCAAGCTGCCGGCCATGATATTAACTATATTGGTTTGGCTGGAGCGTTACATGCAATGGGTCGCGCTGGTGAGAAGCCTGTTCCGCCTCTAAATCTTGTTGGAGATTTTGGCGGGGGCGGCATGTTGTTAGCCTTTGGCTTGGTTTGTGCTTTAATTGAGGCTTCTAAGTCAGAAAAAGGACAAGTGGTAGATGCGGCTATGATAGATGGTACATCCGCTTTAATGGCAATGTTTTATTCTATGTCTGCAAGTGGTACATTTAGTCTTGAGCGCGGAAGCAATTTGTTAGACGGCGGGGCGCACTTTTACGATACTTATCGTACCAAAGATGGTGAGCACGTTAGTATAGGTTCTATTGAGCCGCAGTTTTATGCCTTATTGATTGAAAAGGCCGGTTTAGACGCAGAAAAATTTGCGCCGCAAATGGACCCAAGTCAGTGGCCTGCGTTAAAGGCAGAGCTGACAGAGGTGTTTTTGACAAAAACTCGCGCTCAGTGGTGTGATTTGATGGAAGGCACTGATGTATGTTTTGCGCCGGTACTGAATTTAAAAGAGGCTGCTGAGCACCCTCATAGTATTGCGCGTAACAGTTATTTGGAGGTGGATGGGGTTTTGCAACACTCTCCAGCTCCGAGATTCTCCAGATCAAAAGCTGGGGAAGTAAAAGGTGCGCGAATCCCAGGTGAGGATTCTCGCTCCGTTTTAAAAGAGTTTGGATTTAGTGATGATGAGATCGGCCAGTTAGAAGGCGGCCAGGTGATTGCTAAAGTCTAAACTTCACAGAAATGTGAAGTATATAAGCTAGGTTGTCCTGGCTTTTCATAGGCTCAAGTCTTTAAGACTTGTTGTTAATACAGTGATGATCACTTGAAATAGAGGGCGGGAAGCATCCGATGAGTGTAGAACTATTAGATAATCCAAGGTTTTTTGGTTTTCGCGTACGCAGACAAATCGAGGGTAAGACCTATCAAGAATATTTTTCTTTAAAGGAAAATAGCAAGAGAATGCGCGGTGCTAAGCGTGCCGAAGTTAAGGCAATTGCTGACGCAAGAGATGTAGTATTGAAGGATCTACAGCAGAAGAATCGCGATAAGAACGATCGTGAAATTCAGCTAGATCCAAGTGGGCAGATTCGTGGAATTTTGTGCCGCATGAAGAAAGAAAAGAGTGGGACCTTAACACCTGTTTTTCAGGTAGGGGTTATGTCACGAATTCGCAGTAAGATTGTGAATACCACTGTTTCTATTACCAAGCACGGTCGTGTTGAGGCGTGGCAGCGAGCAGTAGACTTTTACTGTGAGCATAAGCGAATTGGTAATCGCACAAAGACTTATAAAGAACTTGTAGCGCGCTGTCCTAAGCCTGCTCAAATTAAAAAGTTCACTCAACAGTAAGATCTCCTTTGCTGTTTTTGGTGCCGCAATTTGGCCTCTGCCATTTGCGGTGCTGCCTTTTCCGCACTAAGCTAAGTCTAGCTGGCAGTGCTGTGTCGTTTTGATCCAATCTATTTAGCATGTCCGGATTACGCAATCTTTTTTAGCAATCCTTGGGGGAATCTTTGGGAACTACTACGACTAACGTCTCGAGTTACGCTCAGGTATATCAGCGTTCGCTGACAGAACCTGAAGTCTTTTGGGCTGAACAAGCCAAAGAAATTCCATGGATTAAGGCGCCGACGAAGATCCTTGATAAGGACGCGAACGATGTTTGGCGCTGGTTTGCTGATGGCGAGTTAAATTCTTGTTATGTGGCGCTAGATCAACATGTTGAGCAGGGCCGCGGTGAGCAAACAGCATTGATATATGACTCTCCTGTAACCAGTACAGTAGAGCACTATACCTATAGCGAAATGCGTGATTGGACTGCTCGAGTTGCTGGTGGTCTACAGGACTTGGGCGTCACAAAGGGCGATGTGGTCATTATTTATATGCCCATGGTGCCGGAAACCGCCGTCGCTATGCTGGCCTGCGCGCGTATCGGTGCTATTCACTCAGTGGTATTTGGCGGCTTTGCCCCTCGTGAGCTGGCTATGCGTATTGACGACTCCTCACCAAAAGTAATTATGGCTGCATCCTGTGGGATAGAAGTAGATAAAATCATTGCCTATCAGCCGTTGTTAAACGACGCTATTGAAATCGCAGCGCACAAGCCAGAACATGTGGTCATGCTGCAGCGACCCCAAGCTTTGGCAACGTTGCAACCCGGTCGAGATTTAGACTGGAATACATGGCAGCAACGCTCCGACCCTGTGGATTGCGTGCCAGTAGCTGCAACCGATCCGCTTTATATTTTGTACACCTCTGGAACTACCGGCAAACCTAAAGGTATTGTGAGAGACAACGGCGGCCACGCGGTTGCTTTACGCTACAGTATGCGGGCGGTCTATAACGTTGGTGTGGGCGATGTATACTGGGCTGCGTCGGATGTGGGCTGGGTTGTCGGTCACTCTTATATTGTGTACGGACCGTTATTTGCTGGCTGTACAACGGTACTATTTGAAGGTAAGCCTGTGCGTACTCCCGATGCCGGCGCATTTTGGCGAGTATTGGCCGAGCATAAAGTGAAGAGCTTTTTTGTTGCGCCCACAGCATTCCGTGCAATGAAGAAAGAAGATCCAGATTGTAAATTGCTTGCCCAGTACGATATCTCTAATCTTGAGTACCAGTTTGTGGCAGGGGAGCGCTTAGATCCGCCTACCTACCATTGGTTGCAAGCCCACCTTGATGTGCCGATTATTGATCACTGGTGGCAGACTGAAACGGGTTGGTCTATATGCGCAAATATGGCGGGTATCGAACTGCTGGAATGTAAGGCTGGATCTTGCACTTTGCCCGCACCCGGCTGGGATTTGCGAATTTTAGATGAAGCGGGACAAGAGCTAGGGCCTAACCAAGAGGGCGCAATTGTTATTAAAGAGCCCATGCCGCCAAGTTCTTTTCCCACAGTTTGGGGTGATCATGATCGCTATGAAGAAAGCTATTGGAGCCAATACCCAGGATTTTATCTGACGGGTGATGGCGGCTATCGTGATGAAGACGGCTATGTGTTTGTTATGGGGCGCACGGATGATGTGATGAATGTCGCAGGGCATAGATTATCTACCGGGCAAATCGAAGAAGTTGTCGCTGATCACCCAGCTGTAGCTGAATGCGCGGTAATTGGTATTGCTGATCAGGAAAAGGGCCAAGTGCCAATGGGGCTTTTGTTGCTCAAAGACGGTGTGAATATTGGCGCGGCTACTTTACAGGCTGAACTGGTGCAGTTGGTGCGTAAGTCGGTTGGGCCTATTGCCAATTTTAAAACAGCAGTTGTTGTAAAACGATTGCCAAAAACGCGATCTGGTAAAATTTTGCGTCAGGTGATTAGGAAGATAATAGATCAGCAGCCGTATACGGTTCCCTCTACAATTGACGATCCGTTGATTATTGACGAACTTAAGGAAACCTTGGTAGAGCACGGTCTGCTCTAAGAGGTAGCGGTATATTTAGTGGTTTGAGTAGGGGGTTGTTTGTCCGACAAACCCCGCAGACGTTGGAGTAGAAGAAAGTAGTGATTATTGTTCAAGGAAGCATTCCGGTCCGCCCTGAATGTCGTGATCAAGCCTTATCCATGGCAAAGAATATGGTTGAAGCCTCAAGGCTAGAGTTAGGCTGTGTTAGCTATGATTTTTATGTGGGTTTAGCCGACCCAAATACGCTGATGTTGTTTCAAGAATGGGAAAGTTTAGACGCATTGCAGTCTCATTTTGAAACCAAGCATATGGACGAATTTTTGCAGCAGCTACCGGATATCCTTTCTGGCGAAGTAGTGACTAAGCGCTATTCGGTGCAAAGTATTGAAGAAGAAGAAGCGGTTTTGATAGAGGCCGAGGAACCGATAATCCATTAATTAGGTGTATTACCGCCGTTTAGCGGTAGTGCCGTGAAAATCTCCGCAAAGACTCTATAGTGAGGCAAAATTCTGCGCGTAGCGTGCTACTTAACAGGAAATCTATGTCTGATCTGTCGCATATCACTAACTTTGTTCAACTCACACCTACTGTCGGCACCGCCGGACAACCCCGCGCTGAGTACTTTGTAGATATAGCCGCAGCCGGCTATGACGTAGTTATAAATTTGGCTATGGCAGATTCAGATCATGCGCTTCCTAACGAAGGCCATTTAGTCGCCAGTCTTGGTATGACCTATATTCACATGCCTGTTAATTTTCAGGCGCCTAGAGCAGCGGATGTAGCTCGTTTCATTGTTTTAATGCGTAGCCTAGACGATCAAAAAGACGATCAAAAAGACGATCACAAAATTTTTGTTCACTGCGCTCTCAACCTCCGTGTTTCGGCGTTTATGTACCACTATCTGAAATTGCCATATTCCAAATCTTAGAAGCGAAAATACAAGAGGCTAGAGGTCAGAAAAAAAGGCTTCAGAAAAATAACGCGCCAAGAAACAAGCCGATCAAGATAGCTATAAGTGGCATAGAAGGGTCGGGTAAAACTACCTTTTCTACAGGGCTATGAGTTCCTTAAATCTAGGGATTTAGATGCTATTCATGTCTCTATTGACGGCTTCCACAACAATAAAAAATTACGTTATCGACAACGAAGAGGTTCCGCTAAAGGCTATTACGAAGATTCATACGACGAAGGCATATTTGTCGAAAAAGAGCTTTTAGCTTCGCAGTCCGAATCTCCGTCTTATACCGCTGCAACTCATGATCTTGAATCTGATGAGTATTTAAATTTACCGCCAACAGACCTTAAAGCCAACAGACCTTAAAGATGATGCAATATTATGATCAGGTGGGGCCTATTTGTTGCAACCAACATATAGGCTGCATTGGGATTGATGATTTATCTCAAAACTGATTTCGAAATTGCGCTGCTGAGAGGTGTAAATAGAGATGCTGAACATTTAGGCAGTGTCGAGGCAGCGGTTGAAAAATTCAATACGAGATATCACAAGGCGTCAAAAATTTATATTGCAGAAAATAGCCCGGAAGAGGTCGCGGATATTGTGATTGATAACGCCGATTTTGAAGATCTAAAAGTTATGTCCTTGTCCTTTCGCTCTCGCTCTCGCGCTATGACAATGGCACCACTCTTAATCATTTTGAGCAAATTTGGAAAAGCGCTTTTACACTCTCATTTGCCCAGTAATAAAGTATTGAACAGTTGTTCTTGTTGCTGCTGTTGCATGAATGTTTAAGGTGATTTTTGCTTGATGTCTAAGAAGAAAAGCAGCACTAACACTACCTTTTGCGCATTCTAGATTTATCCCACCCTCTCAAGAGCGATTTCATTCCCTTGCATGAAGAAAACATCCGCAGTCTGATCAACCAAGTAAGTTTCCAGCACTGTTCTAATTATAAGCGAAGGCGTTTTTTCCTGGGGGAGATATTTAGCTTTTAGGCGGCAGGGCGTGAATGTGGGTAAATGTCCGCCTAATTCAGCTTCTTCGTTGTGTCGATCCGGTGTATGGCCTAAAATGCCCGCCATTCCACAGGCGCTAAATACTTGCCCTGGCTGGAAATTTCCTATTTTTTGACGTTCAAGGCTGCCATTAAGGATTGCCGAGAACGGCTATTTCCAATGAGAACTATATGATCGACCTCCTACCTAGCAGAAGCGCTTCTGTAAGGAATGATATTCTTTCCGGATTGACCGTTGCATTGGCCTTGGTACCAGAAGCCGTGGCATTTGCTTTTGTCGCTGGTGTCGAGCCACTGGTGGGTCTCTATGCGGCATTCATGGTTGGTTTAATTACGGCCTGTATTGGCGGCCGGCCGGGTATGATTTCTGGTGCCACTGGTGCATTGGCTGTGGTTATGGTCGCCTTAGTAGCTGGTCACGGTGTTCAATATTTGTTTGCTACCGTAGTGCTGATGGGTCTTTTGCAAATATTGGCTGGCGTATTGCGGCTAGGGAAGTTTATTCGAATGGTACCGCACCCGGTTATGCTGGGATTTGTGAATGGCTTGGCCATCGTGATTTTTCTGGCTCAATTGGGTCAGTTTGGGGTTGCTGGCTGTCTCTTATACACATCTGACGCTGCCGACGAATAGAGAGGTGTAGATC
>CAJXUL010000131.1 GCA_913060615.1 uncultured Gammaproteobacteria bacterium
TCTATTCGTCGGCAGCGTCAGATGTGTATAAGAGACAGGTTGGAGAAAAAGTTGCTAGCGTATTCGGTACGCATAAGCTCGAAGCAAAAACCATATCAACTCGAGATGCTTTTGCAGACGCTGTTATGGCGCAATTGCAGGGTAAACATATTCAGCAGCAACACCTTCAATCGAGTGTTTTGGACGGTATATCCAGCAAGTTAAGTTTTGACTCAAATGGCTGCTTTAACCTTCCTTCTGGAGCGAAGATTAACTTAACCCTGGGACAGGCAGACTATTTGCTTAGAGCTGCAACTCCCCTCCAACCTCAACCCCAGTCGTTGGCGCAGAAATTTGATACCGATGCCAACTACAACCGTCTTTTAAGTCAGGAATTAGTCACAACTTTCGGTCCTGACTTCACGCAAGCGATTTTCGACAGCAACAGCAATTTTTACGATACATCACCCCAGATGGTTAGCGCAGCTCGCTTCACCGAAATCAAACCGCCTCTACACTCCGCCGTCATTCTTAGTAACAATAAGCCTATTCATGCCAATCGTATTGTAATTGACGGCAGAGGGTTAGGCATAGCCACGCAAGCCCCTACTGCGAATACCCTCAACGAATTTTGGCAAATGGTAAGTGAGCAAAAAACGCAACTCATTGTTGACTTGACTAATGCTAAAGATAGGACGGATAGGGCGATCCCAGACTATCTGCCGACTGATATATATCGACATCCAGATAGGCAGTTCGGCGTTGAAGGTGACGAACCCTTACATGACAGTTTCGACGATACGCCCTCAATAGTTAAGGAGACCTACAAAGTCGTCGACGCAAATGGTGAAAGGCCCTTGGTTTCCCTGCATTTCACAGAATGGCCTGATCACGGCGTTATTTCAGTTGAAGAGCTGCAAGACTTAGTCAAACAAGTTCAAGGATCCCTAGATAAATTCGGTGCCAACTCCAGTCCGATCGTGCATTGTAATGCGGGTGTGGGTCGTAGCGGGACGCTACTAAGTGCTTTGTCTCTACACAAAGACTTCAATGAACAAAAGCTTACTAAAAGTAACTGCGATGATCGAGTTCTTCAGACTATTGTGGAGGGCAAGCTGGCCCGCGGCGCGCAATTTGTACAGACAGCTGCCCAAGCTAGGCTTGTTGCAGAATTCGCACATAGCCTCTTCAACCAGAGAGCTTTATGACTAAGAAAAAGCCCTTTTTTAAACTCATGATAGATCTGATGACCAATTTGGGGTTATCTGGCGCGCAAGCCAGCGAAGCCGGGGTATACAGTATTTTCGTGGACAACAGCATAGAAGTACATATCGGCTGCCCTGATGAAAAAAATCTTTTCATGTATTGTTTTCTTGGGCCCCTCACGGCAGACGCTTCTGATCCTCTTGCGCAGAGCATGGCATTGCTACGTCTAAACGAAATGACTACCGATTGGGCGCCCACAGTGTACCTAACACCAGAAAAGGATATTGGGGTGTGGTGTCAAACAGCGCTAAGCGATTTAGATCTAACAGCTACTGTGGGGCTATTTGCAATGTTCTTAGATGCAGTATTGTCGATCGATCGATTGTTACAAGGCCTTCCTGAGAAGACTTCCGCGCCAGAGTTAGATATAACCAAGCACACTATGAAGGTTTGATCTCACCCTCCTCACATTTGCGCGGTGTCGTTTTTAGCTAACGCTCGAAACCGCGTACTCAACCGACCCTGAGTTTATATTACACAACACACCTAACATTGGGTGAGTTCAGACAGGCCAAATTCTTTGGCTACTTCGCTGCACTGTTCAAATTCCAGCATTAGGCGGAAGCCTTAGATGAGTACCCACTCTTGGGTACTAGGTATTGATGTCGCCGCACATTTTTTTTATAAAGCTGCGGACTCATGCTCACTCGGTGAATGCTCTCTTCACTGCCTGCTAAAACAACCTCATAGACATTGGCGGCTAGCATATTCACACTGATCACTTGTTTCCCCAATTTGTCTGCATTTAAGAAGAATCACTATGACTGACATGGATACTCTTTGCCAAAACCTTGAAGCCATTTGGCATGAACAAATTCCGCTGTCTAAAGCCATGACCATGAAAATTGAACATTTCCGCGATCATGTGCTGACCACTCACGCGGGCCTTGGCCCCAATGTAAACGTTCACGGCACCGCTTTTGCGGGCAGCCTTTACGCCATTCAGGCCCTCACCGGCTGGGGCATGATGCACTTGCAGTTAAAACTTAACGATCTGGACGCATCCATTGTGATTGCCACCGGTCAGATCGACTACGCCAAGCCTGTGGCAGAAGACATTCATGTGACCTGTAGTTTTGGCGAGCACTTAGAAGAATTTGAAAAGCTTAAACGCACCGGCAAAGGCCGCTTTCCCCTCAGCACCAAGGTGCTACTCGCCGACGGGACTGAGGCTGGCGGATTCTCTGGGCTTTACGCCGTGCGGCTAAATCGCTGACGCAGAAATACAGCGATGCGCAGACTGACTGCAACTAACCCTGCAGCAATAATACCCACATAAAGCGGATCGCTACTGGCCGACAGCGCGCCAATAAATGTATTCATAAAGATCAGCCACACGTAATAAATACCCAGAGTGTGTATGCGTCGCCACCACACCCCCAGCGCGCGTTGCGAAGTATTATTACTGGTGGCCGCCATAATCCATGTCAGCAAGAACGCTAGCCCACCAAAAATTAGGGTGACCATTGCTAACGGTTCATCACTGTTTTTTAGAAAAGCAAGCACATAACCAAAGTGCACCGTGTGTACAAAGGCCATAGCCAAGCCCAGGTAACGGCGATGGCGCAATAGCTGCAAGCCAGTGCCGGTCAACTGCCGAAACGGTCGGGCGATCATAGCCAGCACTAATAGAAAGAATGCAATGCGGGCGGTAACCCGCAGCATGTAGCCAATGTGATCTGCTGTAGATACATCGGCAAAGGCTATGCCTAATGCACGATATTGAAAATACAGACTTGCCCCTAAAGCAAATAAAGTGAGGGCATAAATTGAATTACGACCAAAAGCCGTAGACCAACCGCTTAGGTGATTATCTTCTCGTTGCTCTAGGTTCATCAGTAGCCCTTGTCCCAACTTGAAAGCTGAGTTTACTCACTAGGGCTTGTTGCGCAATAGGTGCGCCATCACGACGCGCAGGCGTAAATCTCCAACTGCTCACAGCTTTTAATGCGGCGGCATCGAACACTTGGTCAGGCTCGCTTTGGATAACAACGGCATTAATCACTAGACCCTGCTCGGTAACATCATATTCAACGGTTACCTCGCCCTCCACACCTTGTGCCTGTGCTTGCGGGGGGTATATAGGCGCGGCACCACTGCTGAGCAACGGAGCACGATCTTGGCTAGCGCACCCGGCAAAGAATAGTGCAAGCACAATTAGCCACTGCCATTGGCCGGTATATTTTTTGGCGCTCTTACGCATAGCCTGTTTTGCTGCTGTCATGTTTTTCCATTTGATAGAGATGAATAAAATAGCGAGGTAGACCTAGGTAACCAAAAACTGTCGGCCGGGGTCTGCGGCCAACTCGGCCTCACCGGTACGATGGTGCATTACTGCGCCGTCTGGGGCGTATTGTAAAATATACGCCTTGCGCGTATTCGCTGTGAGATTGGGTCCAGTGCGGTGTGGGGTAAGACTAGAGAACACTGCAATGGAACCTGCCTTAAGCGGCATGGCAACGGCATCTTCTGGGGTTTCTTTGAGGCATTGAAAACCTACATCTGCCCACCAATGGCTTAACGTGCCGAGCTTGTGCAACCCCGGCGCAATCCACGGACAGCCATTTTCTTCCACCGCATCATTCAACGCTATCCAACAAGTTAGGTACTGTTGAGGCTGCACAAAGGTATAGCCATTGTCTTGATGCCAAGGAAACTCCGTTGGCGTGCCAGGACGCTTGTAAACAATCTGATCCCAGTACAAGCGCACTGCCGGGCCAATGAGGTCTTTAACCAAAGCCAGCATAGTGGGGTGACTCGCCAACGCCTTGGCCTGGGGTGACTGCAATACTGTGTGGGCCCGAAAAACAATTTCATCGTGTTTGGCGATGGCTATCGCATTGGGATCTACATGTTGCAGCAGTGCATTTTTTTCCGCTTCCAATGGATCAAGTTCTGCTAGTAAAGCAGTCAACTCCATTGGGCTAAAAACGTCGGGTAAAACAAAACCGCCCTGTGTTGCGTAGGCTTCTGCTTGCGCACCAGAGATACAGGTAAACGGCCCAGACGGATGTTGCCAGCTAAAATTCTGATTAAGCGGATGTAGTTTCATCATTCAAGCATCGCATTATGCCGATGGTCTAACAATGCTTGAGAATATCTAAGCAGCCCCTAACATGGCACACTCACTTGGGGCTGAAGTCTTTGCTGCACCATGCAAAACCGCAGCCTACTTAACTCAATAACGAAAATTCGCGTTAAAAATTATGAATGAAGAAACCACTGCGGAAGAAAAAGACCTTGAGACAACGGTCCAAGACCAAAGCGCAAAAATTGACAGCGCCGAAGAGGCGTTGCCGCCGCTGACGCTGTGGCAAATGATCGGTAGCGTTATGTCCGCCGCAGTCGGCGTACAGTCCAAAGAAAATAGGGAGCGAGATTTTGCCCGAGGCAAAGCGAGCCACTTTATAATGGTAGGGGTTGGATTCACCATACTATTCGTCATTCTTATGGCCGCCTTGGTGAGTTTTATTATCCGCCAAGTAACCTAGCAGACCCTCGGGCAAAGTTAGATGCGGGCCTAAATGATAAATGCCCCGCTAACGCTATCTCGCCAACTGGTCTCCAAGGTCTTTAACCACGCCTTCCATTTTTTGCTGGTTGTCAGCAAATTGCTGCATCAACGCAAATTGCTCACACGCTCGCACCAAGTTTTGGCCCGGCTCACTGACACGAAAATAGACGTCGCCCATTAAGTGATCGGTCAAAAATCGTAGGCCCAACATCCCGCTAATATGTTCACAAACTTGAACCATTTCTTGTACCGCCTGCTCAGTCACGGACTTTTGCAAACCGTGCAAAAATCCTTCAGCGGCATTTTGATAATCTGCTAGATCAACGTGACCGCGACTAAAAGCAATTGACCGCATTAGGTCTCCAAAGTCCCAAGCCCAGTGCCCGTACATGGTGGTATCTAAATCTATTACAGCCGCCACGCCCATACCCTGCGAATTAAATAGTAGATTATTGACTTTGCAATCGGCGTGAACATGAGCGTCAAATTTAGAAAACAGTTGCCCCTGACCGCGCAAACGCTGAACAAAATGCATTAAATCTTTGGGCGCCCTTTTCGAGACTTTATCAAATTGTTGTAAATAAAAGTCTAATTGCAAAAACCCCTCTATAGTCTCCATCAACGGTTCGCCTGGCAGGTCTATCAACGCTCGCTGATAATCTGCAAAAGCTCGGGCAGTTAAGGTAATTTGCGCCGGATTCTGAAACGATTCTAAAACTTGGGTGTGATCCAAATAATGCCAAAGCCGCCAAAAACCGCTTTGCGCAACATAATGAAATTCGCCGATTTTACTTAGCTGTAATTTGGGCACCCGATAACGACTAGAAAATTCCAAGTCTTTTAATAAGTGCTCAATGACGCGTTGGGTTTGCCGTTGAACCAAATGTGGATCAGGAAATACATTTTCGCTAACGCGTTGCAGCACAAACTGATCTTGATGCTGGGCGGTAGTGAGCAAAAAGGTGTGGTGAATATGCCCGTTGCCTAGCGGCGCTAAAGCGACTTGATCAAACCACTGAGCAGATACTTCATAAGCCTGTCGTAAAATTTGGTCTTGGCCCGCCATCTATTTAGTGTTCTTGATTGGCTGCGCGAGGTGCTCTATAAAGTGCGGAATAACCGCCACCATAAACTCTCCGCGGGGCTGGTATAAAGCCAGCAATTGCGCCTGACATTCTTCCGCCGCCAATTCACCATTGAGCCACTTCAACATTAGGTCACAGGCGTCAACCAACACATCTAAAGCACCCTGCATCTCTTCAGGCCAAGGAAAATTAAGCGCCTGGCAATCAGCTTTAAGTTGACTAATAGCTTTAACGTGAATTGAAGCGGCCAGGCGTCGCGCCGCCATGCTCTCAGGCATTATAAAGTCGATGACATTATTCAAAGGCGTGTTTACACCATAAGGTCGCGCCTGAGGCATTTCGGTTCCGGACAATCTGGCCTGCAATGCCTGCTCGCCAAGCAAACGGCCATACCATTTAATCGGCTCTAAATGGGACAGCACAAACTGCTGGGACTGGGAAAAACCCATTTTTGCTAACGCTTGGTTTTGGCACTGCTCTGGATCATTCGGCAGTGCGCGCCAACTGCCGTTAAGCCGCCGGTAAAAATCCTGCATATGATCCTCTACGACGGGTGTTGCTAAATTGGACCATAGTACTTCGGCTACCGCTGGCAAGCGGCTCCAAAGGCGCGGCATCAAAGTTGGGGAATCCACCAGTTCTGCCCACAAACAAGCTTCACCACCTAGCACTTGCGCTGTGGTTTGTGCTTCATCTAAATCCACTGCTCCTTCCCGCCATTGATGGGTCCAAGCCAGCGCTTTGGCAATATGTTGCAAGCGCAGGTCTTTGGCCAAATCATCTTCCAGCGCCAACATTTCCTGTTGGCTGCCTTCAACGTCAAAGCCGTAGTGCAAGTCAGCTGGGAAAAATAAATCTAGGTAGAATGGCCCGGAAACCACGCAGTCTCTGTTCAACGCAAGCGCACGATCGCGGGTTGTTATGCCGCGCCAATTTTGCACCACGCAGTTGGGTATATCCGGGTGCAGAATCTCATCCCAGCCAATCACCCGCTTACCCTTAGCCTCTAACATCGTGCACAGCCGCTGCAAAAAATAGTTTTGCAAACCGCGGACATCGACCAAATTATGCGTGGTAATAAATGCCTGAGCCTGAGCGTTTTCAGACCACCAAGAAGGATTTACTTCATCGCCGCCTACATGCACAAAGTCGTCGGGGAAAATCTCCACCACTTCAGAAAATATGGCTTCCAGCGCGATATAGACCGCCTCATCCGTTGGGTTCAAACAGGCCTTATGCACACCAAAGCGATCGCTAGGTTGCACCGCGTACATGCCCCACTCAGGGTAGGCCGTCAGCCAATGAGTAACATGACCCGGCACATCTACCTCGGCAATAATGCGTACCCCACGATTGGCCGCATACGCCACCAAATCTAGCAACTGCTGCTTGGAATAATGCTCGGTGCTGGGCAACTTTGGCCGCGCTGCACTCGGCAGCCGGTAGGCTTGGTCATCACTGAAATGGATATGCAATACATTCATCTTCAGCACAGCCAAGCCATCCACAACGGCAAACAAATCCTCAACCGGCAAAAAATGCCGCGCCACATCTAGTAACAAACCGCGCCAATGAAACCGCGGGGTGTCCTTTAACGTCAAACCCAAAAACAACTCATTGGCTACAGCCAACTGATGCAGTGTTGCCAACCCACGTAAGGCACCCCATGTATTTTCAGCGTCCAAATGAATGCCGCCTTCGCTAATAGAAATACTGTGCGACTCATCCGCTTGCACCGGCGGCGCTGATGACTGGACGGCCAAGACTTGCATGTGTACAGGCCCGCAACCACTCTGGGCCAACAGTTCTTGGGCATAATTTTTTACGCGAACATCTTCCAGACCTTGCCAGTGCAATACAAAAGCTGAGGGCGTTACTCGCGCCTCGCCGCTAATTTGCAAATTATTTGGTTTAGGTAACACAGATATGGAGTTTTGATTAAGCATCGCTCAATGATAATGACTTTAACCAAGAAAACAGCACAAAGGCGCGCACAAATGCAAAAACGCCACCTAGCCCGGCTTATGCGCCGTTGGGGAAATGGACACCAGGTAAGGACTATGCAGATGTTAGCTTTCGGGCTAGCGCAGCGCTGTAAAAAAAAAATAAGGGCGCGCCAGGGCTGCACTAGAAAGGAAATACAGGGAATAAAGGCAATAAAGGAAAAATAGGGGAGAAAGCCATGTCAGAAACCGACCACCTAAAGCACCCAGCAGAGGAAGGTCCACCAAATTTGCCAATACACGCGGCGTTATCCAGTGGGTTGTTACTTCTATGTACGCTGTCTTTCATAATGCTGGTTGCGTTATTTTGTCTCGGCGAGGGTAATCATATGCTCAAACAAATGTGCGCCACCCTGGTTTATCTATTTATCGCCCAAGAATTTTTCCCACTTCCCAGCAAAGAAACCGGCACCCAATTGCGGACAAAATAGCGTTAACCCGCGCCATGGCCTTACGT
>CAJXUL010000132.1 GCA_913060615.1 uncultured Gammaproteobacteria bacterium
CAGCGTCAGATGTGTATAAGAGACAGTCTCAGCACTAACTAACTAACTAACTAACTAACTAACTAACTAACTAAGCGAAAGCACGCGAAGAGCGTCACCTCAAGTAATTAATGAGACAACAAAATTCCACCGACACCCAAAAACCTACTAATACCTCGCCTAAAGGACTTTAGCGAGCTTTAAGGACTTAGCACTCAAAAACTTCTAGACAATTTACTAAATGGCCTTTTGTAGGAAAACCAAACGAACCCAGAGCTGCTAGGCGACCAATTATCGCAAGTAATAAGCGAACTTACATATTGTTAACGTTACTAAGAAGGAGGAAAAGTGCAAGAGTGAAAATCAATGTTAATGCCACAATCAATAGATCATCAGTCACGATCTACTCCAATCTCTCCTCTAGAGGCAAAAATAGAAGCAAAAAAGGAGCGAGTGAAAGACCACGACCTTTTGGTCATTAACTTACCGAGACTATCGACATCAACATTGAGCAAACTTGCTTCACACTTCAACAATCCTAGCTTCCCTTTTTTAGAGGAGCAACGAGTTAGCGGCAAAACCAATGAAGCCTCAACCACCAAAGCGGCCGTCTTGCAGGAACCCAATGGGGAAAAGTCCTACGCATTAGCCAGATTGGGACCTGGCAAAGTTCAAGTGGGCGATATCGAAATATTTCCCAACCAACAAGATTTTTTGAGGGCGCCTCAACATCTAGCTGATTTGGCACCGCCAACAACCTTCGACAAGGGCTTAACGTACCTAGCATTAGGGTTATCCTTCATCGAAGGAACCCGCGGAGAAATCCCTAACGATGGCAGAGACACCTTTCTGAAAACCGTAGAACAAATTAAATCTGAGGGCAAATTAAGCTGGGGTGCACCAACGATAAATACGTATGCAGAATGGGCTAAGGCGGATGTTTCGACAATTAAAGAAACTAATTGCTTTGGCCTTGTTTTCGTGGCGCTACGCGAATCCAACCTACTTTCTCAAAAAGATTTTGTCAGTGCTTTTATTTTAGCCAAGGAAAGAACTGAAGAGGTTAATGACGACTTACATGACGCAGAGAAAAACGCCGAGATGTTCCAGAAATTTTTACTCGCTTCAATATGCAGAGAACAACACCGAGTGGATCTTTCCACCGCCGCATTAGCCAAAGCCCCAATTCAGGCTGGCGACGTTTTATATATTACCGATGATAATGAGGTCCCAAACCACGCAGTTATTGTCACTGATTGCAATGATCGCAATAATTTTAAAGCTCTACAGGTAGGTGGGGTAAACGTCGTGAACAAAAATCTCTTCCATGCACGCACTCTTAATGAGGTGAATTTAAATACTTATGTCCGGCTCCATGATGAGTCTCTAGCAAATAAGGGACGATCCGCTACCTTTGGTGGCACGCTGGTTATTTGTAAAGTATTTTCCGACGATAAAGCACCAAAAATTGAATTATGAAAGCACCAACAAAATCAGGCATTTCTAGCTTTTTGGTAGCCGCGTAGATTTTTATCGCACATCGCTGAAATCCTATTTCGACCAATTTCCTCAGGCACGCCATCAAAAAACTGGTTATGTCGAAGCACGCTAGAAATCCAGGAATGAGGCGCCACAAGTAGCCGTTAAGCGGCAAAGATCCTAGGCACACGGACTATGCAGAATGCATTAGCATGTCGCAAAGGGTTGTCCTGTAATTCCTCCGTGAGCAACCTCACAAAGACCATGGCTCAGTGGGCCAATCCAATTGACCTAGTCGGCACGTATTTATTGTAAATCTTTCGCTAACCTCGCCGCACAGCCTGCAATGTCAAAGCAATGTCAAAAAAAATGAACACTTAACTGACCAAATGGGCCACACGCATAGCGCGTTAATTGCATGCGGATTAGCTTGGATCTTTTTGCGCCATTTGTAGTGCAATTTGATAAGCCTCCTTTTTGCGTACGCCACAAATGCTGGCAGCAATTCGAGAAGCCTGGGTAGGCGGCAATTCTTTCAGCAACGCTTCGAGGACGTGGGCGACTTCGAAGCCAGCGGTGACCTGCTCGCCTGCCTCAACAATACAAACAAACTCACCTTTCGGTTGTTCCGCTAACTCACCGAGCAACTGTTCTGCCGGACCAACAATAAAAGTTTCAAATTGTTTGGTCATTTCTCGACCCACCAACATGCGCTTGTTACTTAAGCCAGCAATATCTGCAAGCGTGGCGCGAATTCGATGGGGAGATTCTAGGAACACCAACGCTTCTGGCATCAACAACCACTGACCAAGAGCCTGTTGCCTGACCTTTGCTTTAGACGATAAAAAGCCAACAAAACGAAACGGCTGACAGGGTATTGGGCACACACTCAGCGCAGTGGTAATCGAACAGGCGCCGGGGATCGGCACAACCCGAATATTTTCTTGCCAGGCCAATTGAAGCAATTGAAAACCTGGGTCGTTAATCAAAGGCGTGCCAGCATCTGATACCAAAGCCACATCATCACCTGCTTTTAAGCGACGCACCACATTTTCGCTGATTCGGTCTTCATTGTGCTCATGCAAACTCCACAGATCACAACCTTTATGGCCAATATGCGTTAACAGCACGCGCGTTCGTCTGGTATCCTCAGCCGCTATTATCTGTACCTGGTTTAGGACTTCTGCCCCTCGCGTAGTAAAGTCCCCAAGGTGTCCAATAGGTGTGGCGACCACATAGAGTATTCCTGACATGCCCAAACGCTCGATAGTTCTTTGTTTGATCATTCTGACCATGAATGGCTGTCAAAGCACCCCAGAATCAGCAGAAGTGCAAAATAAAATGCCACGTGACCGTGGCGATACGACTTTGCCTACCCAAAACTCAGAAAAATATTCCAACAAGCAATATCGATCAGCGAACAAACTTCTAGATAAGGCCCTGAGGCAAATTAGTGCAGAGGAAAGTCTGAGCGCACTAGATGTTCTCAAAGACTTGGATGCGGAAAATCTACCCTCGTCGCTAAGAAATCAATACATACGATTATCAGCAATAGCCTTCGGCCAACTTGGCGAACAAGCCCAGGCCCTCGCACTGATAAATTTGGTATCCGAACCAAGCCAACAAGACTTGGAACTGATTGTTCAACTATGTAATGGCCTTCAGAAATACTCATGTAGCGCTCGCCATTTAATACAGATACAACAATCCTACGGAGCGTTGAGCCAAGCTGCGGCAAAAAAACAAAACATCCACGACGCAATATGGTCAGCTCTAATGTTGGCAGACTCGCCGGAGCTACCATTCACCAACTCATTAGAGCCCGGTTGGTGGTCACTTCGGAACAGTGTAGTTAGGTCTGGATCAGTAGATCGAGCAAAACTGGCACTTCTGCAGTGGACTAGACTCAACCCAAATCACAGCGCTGCCCAACGGCTGCCCAACATGTTGGAACAACTACAGGATTATCAACCGCCAAAAATCGCTTTGATACTGCCACTAACCGGACGGCTGAGTAATGCGGGCGACGCGGTTCGTGATGGCTTTCTGGGTGGCTACTTTGCGGACAGCAGACTGTACCCTCAACCTAATACGCAATCTAATGCGCAACTCGAGACACTGAACAGATTCTTCCAACCGGAGCAGGGCGGTGTGGTAGAGCGGAATTTTTTGCAGGAGCCAAGCCCCCTTGCAGGCGCGCAAGCAGCTAGACCTAGATCGCTCACTTTATACGATTCAGCAAGCGCCCCGCTGAGCGACTTAGTCGCTAGAGCAAAAGCAGATGGTGCCGACCTTATTATTGGCCCGCTGCGGAAAGACAAAGCGCAGACCGTTGCTGAACTTGCCGCACAAGCCAATATGCCAGCGTTGCTACTAAACTATCTAGAGCAAGCGCCCGAGACTCGAAACAGCCCTTCAGCATTGACGCAAAGAAACGAAATCTATCAGTTAGGCACAGCAATTGAAAATGAAGCAGCGACTCTGGCGAACGCACTAATGGACAGTGAACATCAGCGCGTTCTCGTGGTTCATAGCGGCCAAACTTGGTCCCAGCGAGCATTGGCAGAATTTCAAACCCTTTGGCCTTTCCCCGTAAGCGTCGCAAGATTCGATCAGATCAAGGAAGTAACCGGCGCGGTTGGTGGTTCAATGGGTGTAGCCGACAGTGTTGCCCGAAAAAACGAACTGACGCAGTTGTTTGATCAAGAAATCCAATTTCTACCCAGAGCCAGACAAGACCTAGATGCTGTTGTAACACTTACATCCAACGTGGAGTCTCGAGCATTAGTGCCTGCTCTACGCTTTCATTTTGCAGATAACCTGCCGGTCTATGCGACCTCTCAAAGTATCAGAGGTGATGGCAACATTCGTGAACTTGCGGGATTTACGGTGACGGAGTTACCTCTGCTCACCAGCCCAAATCTGGATATGCGTAACTTGGTGAGCACCTATAACCTGGCCGAATCTCCTTTAGTAGAACTGTATGCCCTAGGCTACGACGCCTATCAACTGGCAACCTGGATACACCTAATGAGTCAAAGCCCGCGGGCTTCTATGCAACAGGCGCTAAGACTTACAATGGCGACCGGGATTATTCAACTCAGCCCTAACGGGCGATTCCAGCGCACTCTTGATATGGTCAAAATAGATCGACGTGGTCGCCTTAAAGAGATAGAGAAGTCGCTGTAATAAGCGCTTTACGTGGACGCTGGGCCGAGCAATTGGCAGCTTGGTACCTCTTTGCTCACGGGCTATCGTTCTTAGAAAAAAATTTCCATTCACGATGGGGTGAAATTGATCTTGTCATGCTTGAAAGAGAACCCATCACTAAGGGTGCTGCCAAGGTCTTTAACCGTAGGCTGCACACTAATGACGTAACGTCTTGCGGAAATTTAATTCTAGTTTTTGTGGAGGTGCGGTACAGACGTAGTGACAAATATGGCAGCGCTGCGGATAGCGTCGACCAACGCAAACAAGAAAAGATATTACGCACCGCAAAAGCGTATTTAGCGAAACATACCGAATATACTAATTTACCAGTTAGGTTTGACGTCGTTGCAGTAAGCCGGCGAAACTGCAGGCCTAAAATTTTATGGATAAGAGACGCATTTCAATGACTAACAAAATACCAATGAGCGCAGTTCTGCTTCTGTCGTTTGGCCTAATGGCATGTACAAGCAATCCAGAAAAGCAAAGGTCCGCGGGCACTATTATTGACGACAACGTACTCGAGATTGTTATAAACCGAGAAATACGCGCCGCAGACGAAGACTATAAGGGTGCGCACATTGTGGTTACAGTTTACGATGGTCTGGTCTTGCTGCTAGGACAGGTAGCAAGCGAAGAGCTTAAGAGTTTAGCGACCGAGACTACTGAAGGCTTGAGTAAAGTTGACGCCGGCAGCGTGCACAATCACTTAACAGTTGAAGGGCCTATTTCACTTTTGGCCAGAACCAATGACAGCGTACTAAGCGGTAAGGTGAAAACGCGTCTATTGGCAGAAAAATCGGTACCCGGCACCAAAATTAAAGTGAAAACGCAAAACGCTATTATCTATCTACTTGGCAAAATTACCGAAGAACAAGCAGATGCTGCGGTTGTAGCCACACAAAAATCTTTCGGGGTGAGAAAAATCGTTAAGGTTTTTGATTATGTAGAAAGCGCGGAATAACGCCGGTTTTATATAGCCAGAAGTTGGCGGAATAGCATTTGCGTAGGCAACGTCTACACTTGCTTGCAACAAATTTCCAAAGCAGGTGCGTAAGTTGGGTAACGGAAATCAATACAGACCCATTACTGTCGTAGAGGTTTCCGCTTCAATCATTAGCGGCAAAACTGCTAACGATTAGAACTTACACTTAAGTGCAGCGCTTTAGAGCTGATACCTTGGAACCTATACCAATCTAAGCGAGGGCTTATTCGGCCCACCTTTCGGTGCGGGCGGTTCATCATCTAAATCGCTTGGTCCAATAGGGCTAATCGACGCGACACCTTCACTGCCGGCTTCAACAGGATAATCTTCGTCATCAAATGCCAGACCTTGACCACTGCCACGACAATATATTGCACTAATACTCTTCATTGGAAGAATTACTTCAAAGCTTCGTCCTGAAAACCGACCTTCACACATAAGGTAGTCGTCTGTTATAGACAAACCGCGCACGGCTTCAGGGGATATGTTCAGGACAATCTGACCATCTTTGACAAACTCTCGAGGCACAATAACGTCTTCGCTCTCGGTATCCACGAGGATATTGGGCACTTCGTCGCTATCAAGAATCCAATCGTATAGAGCCCTCAACAAATAAGGGCGGCGGGCTTTCACTCGCGCATCTCCATTTCTGTCTCGGTAAGGCTTGCTCGGAATGCATCGCGCTCGAACATTTTTTGCATGTACTTGTGCAAAGGACGAGTAGATTTTTCTGGCAGCGTGATATCTACTTCTTTGAGACGCCAGAGAATCGGCGCAACACAGCAATCTACTAAAGAAAATTCATCATTCATGAAGTAGGGCTTTTCAGCAAAAATTGGCGCAATTGCAATGATGCTCTCGCGCAACTCTTTACGAGCCTTACTTAGAATAGTCTCTCGACCCTTACCGGCCATGAGGATATCTAATCGACTGCTCCACTCCTTTTCTACACGCGTAATCCACAGACGCGATAACGCACGCTGCACTGGATAAACAGGTAATAAAGGCGGGTGAGGAAACCTTTCGTCAAGGTACTCCATAATGACATTGGCTTCATAAAGCGCCAAATCTCTGTCGGCTAGGGTTGGTAGAGTATTGTATGGATTTATCTCAGCGAGATCTTCTGGCTCTTTACCGGCAACCACATCAATGATTTCAACGGTCACGCCTTTTTCTGCCAAAACCATGCGTACGCGATGGGAATAGTGATCTCTGGGGTCAGAGAAAAGTGTCATTGACGATCTTTTTGTAACAATACTCATTCGCTTCTCTCTTTCTAAATTTCTAATCAGGCCGACTTCGAAGCAGCATCCGTCTTCGGATACTGCGCAAGCAATCTCTAATGACCGTCGATGTCTTTCCAATATTCACGATTGAGCAAGTACGTAAAGCACCCTAAAAAGATCAGGAACAATAAAACGTAAATCCCCGTGCGCTGACGCTGTAGTCGCGTTGGCTCGCCTGTGTAATAGAGAAAATTGGTCAGGTCATAAATTGCAGTATCGAATTCTTCAGCTGACATCTTACCGGTGCCTGGATCTAGCACTAACTGATCGCAGTTACCCTCACTACAAACCTGGCGTTGCACACCTTGCAGGTCTAACAAAACATTGGGCATACCAACATTCGGGAAGACCTTATTGTTTACACCCATTGGGCGGTCGGCGTCTGCATAAAAAGTCTTCAGGTAGTTATAAACCCACTCTGGTGATCGAACCCGAGTAACCAACGTCAAATCTGGCGGTGAAGCACCAAACCAACCTTTGGAGTCTTCCTTCGGCATGGCATTGGTAATCAGCGATCCAATCTTTTGTCCGGTAAATACGAGGTTCTCCATGGCTATGTCATGAGGAATACCCAAGTCATCAGCGCTACGCTCGTAACGCTGAAATTGCAGCGAGTGACAACCTAAGCAATAGTTGGTGTATAACTGAAAACCATTTTGCAGACTAGGCAAGTTTTCTAGATCACCCTCGAACTCTTCCATAGACCAGTTGTTAGTACTGGCAGACCATGCCGTTAGAGGCAGTAATATTAGCACTGATAGTAATAGCTTCTTCATTATCCCGTTACCCTCTCCGGTTCAGGCTTCGTTTTTTCTATCCTGGTATACCAAGGCATCAGGATAAAGTAAGCAAAGTAAATCGTGGTGCAAATTTGCGCCATAATTGTGCCTAGTTTAGAGGGCGCTTGTGTACCCAAGTAGCCAAGTATAAAAAAGCTGATAACGAACAACGAAAGCATCGTTCTTGACCAGAGGCCTTTATAGCGCATGGACCTAACAGGGCTACGATCTAGCCACGGTAGTACCGCTGGAATCACAATGGCGCCCGCCATTACAACAAATCCCCAGAACTTAGCCGACATACCGAACAATGGATATGTTGCTGCACGAAGCATTGCGTAGAACGGTGTGTAATACCAAACGGGGGCAATGTGATCCGGTGTCTTGAGCGGGTCAGCCATATCAAAGTTCGGCTTCTCTAAGAAGTAGCCGCCCATCTCTGGGGCAAAGAAAACAACAGCGCAGAAGATAAACAAAAACACGACCATAGCGTGAATGTCATGCACCGTGTAATAACTGTCTCTTATACACATCTGACGCTGCCGACGAATAGAGAGGTGTA
>CAJXUL010000133.1 GCA_913060615.1 uncultured Gammaproteobacteria bacterium
CGAGATAGGAGTCCGTCTCGTGGGCTCGGAGATGTGTATAAGAGACAGCTACAGTTTTTTGCCCCATCTCATCTTGCACGTCAGTGACCAAAACACTGGCGCCTTCTGCAGCCAGTCGAGCAGCGCACGCAGCGCCAATACCTGAAGCGCCGCCAGTAACTAGCGCGATACGCCCTTTAAGCCGACCGGCTTGAGTTTCTATTAACATATCATTTCTCCTTAAATGCATAGGTTTAGTCGCTATGCGACAAATAAATTAAAGAGTGCTCTACCAAAAGTTAAGCGTGCACCCTTGAAAAAGTGTTATCGAGTTAGGCTAGTATAAACACGGTTGATAAAACCAGCTGAAGCACTCTCTGGACCATATATCTGATCGAAATCGTCAGCTGTGATTTTGGCGTCCACTACTTCTTGCAACGACTTGCCGTCAGCAATCATTGCAGCAACTCGATCACGCACAGTAGTCAGCATATAAATGTAACGCGCCAACGCCGCAGAATCTGTAATTGGGCCATGACCGGGAATGACAATGGCGTCTGGGCCAATGGCATCTAACGTTTTCTGACAGAAATTGATCATGCCATCTATGTCGCCACCACTGCCTACGTCAATAAATGGATAACCTGAATTATTGAATACATCGCCTAGGTGAACAGCATTGTATTTGCGAAAATACACAGCAGAGTCACCTGTTGTATGGGCTGGAGAGAAATGCATGAGATCCACCTGGCCACCATTAAAATGAATCTGCATGCCGTCATCGTATGTCAATGTAGGTAGCGCAGCTTCGGGGTATGCCTGCTGTTGATACTTAACAACCACTAAGTCAACGAGGCCACCTTTAGACATATCGGCGCGGGCCTTGGAGTGGGCAACAATGGTTGCACCCTTGGGTCCAAGCACGTTGTTGCTTTCCGCGTGGTCAAAGTGCCAATGCGTGTTAATGGCGTAATCTATGCCCTGGCCGCCAATATCTTTAATGGCCTTTTCGATCTTATCCATCACCTGTGGAAACTGGTTGTCGACAATCATAACGCCGTCATCACCAACCAAAACACCAATATTGCCGCCCACACCAAACAGCACGTAGAGGCCGTCGGCCACTTTTTCTGTGGTTATCTCAACATTCTCCAAATCCCAGCCAAAGGCTTGAGCTATTTGCTGAAGATTAAGCACACCCTCTTCGCTACCCGCTTCCTGACCACTTTTGTGACCGTCTGCTTGGGCTGATAGCGCTAGGGACGCCAGTACCAGCATACATAAATTCTTGATTTTCATTTTTTCACTCCCCTTTTGAGACTCTATCTTCTGCGAAAACTTCGCCAATGTCCCTACCTTTCTTTGTCCACATCGTGCCTGACAGATGCCTGACGTGTGCCCAGCCTAGACACAGACAATTACATATAATTCGCTCTGACCGGCCAAACTACTCTGCCAATACTTGCTGTAAGCCCAGATCACAGGTACAACAGGTGCATTCAAATAAGTAATACCGAGAGAGAGAAATGAGCGAAGCAACAGACTTAGACAGCGATCTATTTGAACTGGCAATGTCCGCCAAGGCCCAACCTTTAATGGACGCGGTTAAAAAACACATCACAGAGAACGTAGAGCCCATCGTTGAAGAGTTCCACGCCTTAGAGGAACAAAAAACCGACAGATGGTCATGGCACCCACGCCAGCTTGAATTGCTTGAAGGGGCAAAAAATAAGGCCAAAGAGTCTGGTCTATGGAATTTCTTTCTACCCGATTCCGACACCGGCGAAGGCTTGAGTAACCTCGACTACGCCTACATTGCCACCGAACTGGGCAAAGTGCCGTTGGCATCAGAAACTCTGAATTGTAGTGCGCCAGACACGGGTAACATGGAAGTATTAGAGCGCGTGGGTACGCCAGAACAAAAAGAACAATGGCTAAAGCCGCTGTTAAACGGTGAAATTCGTTCAGCCTATGCTATGACAGAGCCCGGCCTGCCCTCTTCCGATGCTAAGAACATCAGCACACAAGCGGTATTAGATGGCGATGACTGGGTCATTAACGGTGAAAAATTTTACATCTCTGGTGCCGGCGACCCGCGCTGCAAGATCATGATTACCATGGTGCGTACCAGCCCAGATGCCGCTCCAAGCAAACAACAATCGCAAATCCTGGTACCTACTGACACACCTGGAGTGGAAATTCTTGAAGGTATGCAAGTATTTGGTCAGGACCATGCGCCCCGTGGCCATATGCACATCAGATTTACAGATGTACGTGTACCTAAAGAAAACATATTACTGGGCGAAGGCAGAGGTTTTGAGATCTCTCAAGTACGCTTAGGTCCAGGGCGAATTCACCACTGCATGCGTTCAATTGGCAAGGCTGAAAAGGCATTAGAGTTAATGGTTAAACGCGCAGCGACCCGTACGGCCTTCGGAAAACCAATTGCCAAATTGGGTAAAAACCTAGAAGTTATTTCTCGTGCACGCATTGAAATCAACGCCATGCGCTTGGCAGTTTTGCAGGCTGCAAAAGCAATGGATGTGCTAGGCAATAAAGAGGCCAGAGTCTACGTCAGCGCGGTAAAAGCCATGGTCCCTGAGAAGGTTTGTCTGATCATCGACCAAGCCATTCAAATGCATGGTGCCGCTGGTATCTCCCAATGGACGCCACTTGCTTCAATGTATGCTGATCTGCGTCACCTGCGTTTTGCCGATGGCCCAGATGAAGTACATCACATGGTGGTAGGTCGCTCAGAGCTGCAAAAGTACGACCTTTGGTAGCGGCGCATACAACTCATTTAAGCTGAGTAACAACTGAGTTGTAACTCACTTGGAGCGAACTAGAAAAACTGGCCGCTAGCAAATTTTTGTTATCGGCCTGTTTTTATTACCGCGCCTTTGTAACTGCCAACCGGCGAAGTCTCTTCCATCGGCCATGGCGTTATTTAAGTTAGCCCTCCGCCTTAACTAGTGCACTGCCAACTGCTTACCATCCGACTTAGCCGAACTAATCTAGCCGAACTAATCTAGCCAAACAAACCTAGCCGAGCAAAGTCGCCATTGAGTACTGTGCTGGCTTTAACCCCAAGCCAGTCTTCTATAACTGATGCATACACTTGTCTGAAATCTGTTGTGTATTGAATATTGTCACCATCTTGCAAGCCCACAAGAGATGGCACTTTGCCAAAGTGCCCAACTTGGATCGGTGCGCCGGCCAACAGCATAATATTGCTACTACCGTGATCTGTGCCTAGGTTGGCATTCTCCATAGGGCGACGGCCAAATTCTGAGTGCAGCATTACCACTACACGATGACCTTGACCAATACGTTGCATATCGCTAATGAATCCGTGAACCGCATCTGCAACATAACTTAACAGCCGCTGGTGCAATGCGGGCTGAGCCACATGGGTGTCAAAGGCATTGTTACGCACTGCCACGTGATAAAGCTGGGTAGGCAGACCAGCGCTAATGCAGGCAGCTACTTTAGGCAAATCCATAGGCACCACGCCATAATCTGCACCTGGCGTGTAGTCATTCCAAGCCTGCCTGATGCGGCTAGAGGAGGACTTAGCACTTTCACTCACCGCCAACAAAAATGCTTGATTAGCAGATAACTTATTTGCATTTTCAGCTTGGATATCTAGCGTGCTGTTCATCCAACCATTGCGCTGAAAACGGTTGGGGTCATCAAATACTAGGGGCGTGTGTAACCTACTTTTAACCGCCAGTGACTGACTTGTACCGACATTTATGAGCATTTCTTCGCGCCGTTGAGGCGCCAATTGATCTGCTACTCGTCCCATCCAACCAAATTCATCGCCGCGGTTAGGCGCCGCCGTATGCCAATAGGCCATTGAGTTAAAGTGCGAATAAGAAGGCTTTTCGTAGCCACAGCCATGTACTACGGCCAAATCGCCCTGTTGCCAAAGCCGCTGCAAGCCGCGCAGGCCGGGATTAAAACCAAAGTGGTCATCCAAATTCAGTAGCTTGTCTTTGGCAATGCCAATTTGTGGGCGCAGGCGATAATAGTCGTCGTCAGCAAAGGGCACTACGGTATTGAGCCCATCGTTTCCGCCAGACATTTCTAAAACCACCAAAATAGGACTGTCGCTATTACCCTGAGCGCCAGTGTTAAGGGCGCTGGCATTGAGGCTGGGGCCAAACAATTGCAGACCAGCAAAACTGCCTAGCCCTTGAATTAGTCGCCTACGCTTCATGCCCTTCCCCTAAAAAAATTGAAAATATCTAACATGCATTGATACATTAGAATCTAGTTGGCGCTAACCCAACTGATACTCAGGCCGGCTGAGCATTTGATGCAAAAGTTTACGCAACGGTTCTTCCAAATAGGATTGCGCGGCACCAATATCGTTAGTGCCCAGTTCATCGACCAAGAACTTTGCTAACCCCTGTTGTACGGATAACGGCAAATTAACGCTGAAAAATTTACTTTGGTAATAGCTGACTATTTGCTCTGGCGTGGTCAATTGCGCCGCAACCACCTCTGCCACCAAATCCACTCTCGCAGGGTCGCGGTTAATGGGCTTGACGCGCTCAAGGGCCATCTGCCAACCACGCATACTACCCAGGCGCGTATTGAATGCCTCATCACGATCAGCCAAAGCGTTGGACTGAGCCATTTCTCCACCCATCTGATTATCCGTCAGCATAGCCGTGGGCCTTGTTGCCGCGGAAACACTCATGCCCTCGCGCAGCCGACTTTGTACTTTAGCCACTTCTTTCACAAATGGCGGAAAGCGGTCCGGCGGAATAAAACCAATGTCTGGAAACATCACATCGAGGACAAAATTACCGCGTTCAAACAATAACGACGGCGTTATCCAACTGCGGCCTTGTGACCACCCCGCAACCGTAGGCGGGTGCATGAGTCGCTGACCAAGGGCACCTGTTACAACGTTGAAATCTGGCACGCCAGGTATTTGGTTAAAACCCATTTTTTTATAAGTTGAAATAACCAGCTCTACCGGGCTCTTTATATGCGCGCCTTGGCTTTGATAAAAATCTTTAGAGAGAAACAGCGTGCGCAAAAACTCACCCACGTTAAATTGTTTGTCCCGCAGTAATCTACCTAACTGAACGGCACCATCGGCGCTAAGTTCGTCTTGCACAAAATATCGATACAATTTGCTGGCAAGAAATTCGCTGGTGATGTTTTGGGCGAGGATACGGTCGATGATTTGGATGCCGTCGAAGTTACCTACTGCGCCCAAAAAGCGCTTGTCGCCTTCATCGTGATTTTTTGTATCGACATAAAAATCTAGGCCGCGCACAGACCAACCGGTGAAACTGCGGGCTGCCTCGCGCACATCCTCTTCGCCATATTCGCCCACACCCATGGTGAACAGTTCCATTATCTCGCGGGCAAAATTTTCGTTCGGTGAGTCTTTGGTATTCACGCCGGCATCAAGGAAAACCAGCATAGCTGGATCTTGGGCCACGCCAATGAGCAGTTGACGAAAATCGCCTAAACCGGCGCTTTGAAAGAGCTTTAACTGCTTGAGCATTTTTCGATAATCGCGGACCTTGTCTTCATTACTAGCAAAGTGGCCGTGCCAAAACAGTGCGGCTTTTTCTTTTAATGGGTGTTCTGACGCCAGCATTCTGTTGGCCCACCAATAAGCCACACGATCAGTTTCGAGCCGACTGGCGCGCAGCCAATAGAAAAATTTATTCACCACTGGTTGTAATGGCCTATTACCGCCTGCTTTAACAGCAACGCCTAGAGCGTGGCCCTGCTTCTTTGCCAGCATAGTTGTGGCGGGTCTGCTGGCAGGAAACGGATCTAGACCTTCCTCAAAAACCCCTGAGGGCTGAAAATTTTCCCTGAACTGGCCCTGGTTCTGGTTCTGGTTCTGGTTCTGGTTCTGGTTCTGGCCAAGATTAACCTGAGATTTAGGTGCACCATTAACAAAGACATTCACAGCCTCCTCCGGCGTCATCGCAGCAAATATTGACAACTCTTCTACTGTCGCGCCAAAACCAGCTCTAGAAGCTAAATGAGCCGCATGAGTGGCATTCCACTGAACCACTGCAATAGGGTTTAGATCTAACTCGGAATCTGCATGAGCAGTCGGGAAAACTAGCGCGGCAAGCACCGTGCAAACCCGAAGAATTGCTGCGCTGTTACTTGCTCGCCAATGCCCGGCACCAAGCCCCCCGAATGTTATTTGTGCTAAACGCCCAAATTGGTGCTTTGCAAAACTTCTATCAACTCTGTCTATCAAGTTTGCCCCCAGGCGCTCGTTGATCGGCTTTTTTATATTTGGTGGGCGTTTAAACCTGCTTGAATCACCCAGCAAGACCTAATCTGCCGTCACCACTTCTTCAGCCGGCAGTGCAGGCTGACCTAAAATATGGTCGGAAATTTTCTCTGCCATCATGATGGTTGGCGCATTGGTGTTGCCGCCAATCAACGTGGGCATGAGAGAGGCATCAATAACTCGTAGGCCTTGCATACCATGCACAGCGCCCTGTTCATTAACTACCGCCATATCATCCGAGCCCATCTTGCAGGTGCCTACAGGGTGATAAAGGGTTTCGCCTGTGTCTCTTATCCATTGATCCACCTGGGCATCGTCATCCACATTTACCTCACTAGATGGTTTTAACTGCTGACCACGATACTCATCAAAGGCCTGCTGCATAAACACGCGGCGGGTTTCTCTAAAGCCATTTCGGGTATCAATAAGGTCTTGTTCCACGGAAAAATAGTTCGGAAATATTGCAGGCGCTGATTGAGGGTCAGCGTCGATTAAACCCACGCGCCCCCTACTTTGCGGTCGGCAACAGTAAACAATGCTAGAAAAACCATGTTCCTTGGGCACGCCTTCTCGAGCATGCACATCATTCATAGCTGCAGATACGTAGTGAATTTGCATGTCGGGAATGGCTTTATCCGGATGCGACTTAATAAACGCGCCGCCGGCTGTTGGCGGGTGCGCAGCGTCACCTGTACCAAAAGCCAAATACTTAATACCCGAGGTCAAACGATTCCATACGTTGGCGCTCCGGTGCAAGGTCACCGGCTGAGTACAGGCAAACTGACTGACCACGCCTATATGATCCTGAAGGTTTTCGCCCACACCAGGGAGGTCATGGACCAGCTTTATACCGTGCTTGGCGACCTCGGCATTGGCGCCAATGCCGCTGCGTAATAGAATTTGTGGCGAGTTAAGTGCGCCGGCGCTGAGAATAACTTCTTTTTGCGCGTCTAAACGAACTCTTGAATTTTTAATAATGACATCTACCGCCACCGCTCGCTTACCATCACATACCACACGGTCAACGCTGACATTTGACATGACCGTAAGATTTGGTCTGTCCAGCACAGGGTGCAAATAAGCTTGGGCGGCACTAGAGCGCTTAGACCCTTTTATAGTGTGCTCGTAGCGCGAAAACCCTTCTTGTTGCCGTCCATTGAAATCATTGGTCAATGGAAAACCAGCTTGCTGGCCAGCCTGAACAAATTTGTCTAGCAAAATGTCATCTGTCCTGTCTGACTTTTTGACCGCTAACGGGCCGTCACTACCATGATATTGGCTGTCGCCAGCGCCCTCAAAGCATTCGGCTTTTTTGAAATAAGGCAGTACTTGCGCATAGGACCAGCCTTTATTACCTAGCTGGCCCCAATGATCGTAATCATTGGCGTGGCCGCGAATATAAACCATGGCATTAATAGAAGATGAACCACCCCACCCTCGGCCTCGTGGCCAGTACATTGAGCGCCCGCCGACATTGGCATCCGGCTGGGTCTCATAAGCGTAGTTCTGGGCATTTTTGGTCGGTACGATTTGTGAGTAACCGGCGGGCATATGGATAAAGAGGCTTTTGTCTTTGCCTCCGGCTTCCAACAAAAACACCCTATTATTTGGGTTTTCAGAAAGCCTATTGGCCAGCACGCAGCCGGCGCTACCGGCGCCAACAATTATATAGTCTGCTTGTTTAAGCATAAAAACGCCTTATTTAAATTTCGCAATAAATCAGCTGACTGGCATCACACCTAAAAATGTAAACCAGCCGAACACCAAAGTTACGGCAAGTAATTTAGCACTATCCTCGCCAATATGCTTTTAATGCCTTTGTTGAGGGTTTGCATAAACTATCGCTTAAACGCTCTTTATAATGCCATTTCAACCAATGTTTTCGACACGACACTTAACTCAAGTCTTACAAATATTTCAGGCAAAAAAAACGCCGCAAAAGCGGCGTTTCTCCAATTTCAGTCTAGGGCACCGAAATTTATGCAGTATTACTCAGCAGCGAATGT